>DASXGD010000231.1:0-17963 GCA_036489245.1 Occallatibacter sp.
ACTGGGATCGTCTGACCGAAACTCACAGAACTGCCATCGTCAACATTGATTCCCGCCCTCGAGTTCTGCTGGGCAGAGATTTCCGCGAAGTTATCGTCCAGGACCTTTGATCCGGTCAGAACATTGATGCCATTGGTCTGATTGTTCTGGACGTTCAGTGTCGTGGCGCTGGGGTTTCCCGAGAAATTGGGATTGTTGAAAACGGTCAGCTCTGACTCTTGCTCGAGGTGCACCCCGTCCCCGAGATTGCCGTCGGAAGTCACCTGCGAGCCGGCATCGAGATCAAGCCCGGCCTTGGAGTTCAGGGAGATCCCGTGGACCGCATTGGAAATGGTCTGGATAATCCCGCCGAAATCGACCACGTGCGAACCCGAGACGATAGTGATTCCATCGCTGAAGTTCTGGTTGGCGAGCAGAATCGATTGGCCGTCGAGGAATCCCGAAGCATTGGTGCCCAGCTGAATGCCGAGCGTGTTCTGCGAGACAGTGAGGTTGGCGCCTGTGAGCGTCAGGCTGGAGCCGTTGTTCACGTCAATGCCGAACACGGCGTTGCCGGTGATCGAGTAGGAGCCGGTGACGATCAAGGCGGACGTGGCTTCGACGTCGACTCCAAAAAGCCCGTTGTTCTGGCTGGAGCCGCCGGTGACGGTGACGCTGGAGTTGGCCAGGATCGAGATGCCGGTTTGCGCATTGCCGGAGACGGTGTCGTTCTGGAGCAATGCCTGCGCGGCGTTCTGCGCAACGACTCCGCTGGCTCCGCCGGTGATGGACAGACCGGTGAGGCCTACGCGCTGGGCTCCGGTGATGGTCACGGCATTTTTGCCTCCTCCGTCAATAGAGGCGGCTCCAACGGCGTTGAGTTGAAGGCCGTTCGTTGTGATGGAGACAGGACCGGTGCAGGCGCCCTTGATATTGATGAGGGTGTTCGGGAACGCATTGGCAACCGCGTTGGCCAGGGATTCGCCGCGGCTGCAGTTGACGTTGAGGGTGGGTCGGAACTGGCCGAAAGCGGGAACGGCCAGGCCGAAACTGAGCAGGGAAATGCCAAAGGCCGCGAAGGGCCTGGTACGGTCATGCATTGTCGGTCTCCTTTAAGGGAAATGGGTACGAGCCCACGCAGCGGGGAAAGCTTTGGACAGCCAACTGCCTGGTTCGGTCACCAGTGTTCCTTTGGGAATCACGGGTGCCGGCGTCTTTCCTCTACTCACATACGCGACGTCCTTCGACAAATGATGGCAAAACCAAAAAGAATATTTACGAATCGGTTGCGGAGGGCCTTGGCCTCGGTCAGCAGGGCGTTCTGATGCGCGCATAGGGCCGGTAGACAGGTTCCCAGGCATAGGCTCGGAGTTGGTCTGACAGGGTCGACGGGTCCAGTTCGGAGATGCCATCGGAAATGGCCTGGCGACCAACTGCTTCGGCAACTACCATCGCGACCCTGCGTGAATCGGCGATGGCCGGCAGAAGCGGGGCAGTCGGGTCCTCAATCGTTGGCGACACCGAAGCCAGCGCCTTGGCAGCGGCCATCATCATGCCGTCGGTCACGCGCCTGGCGCGGCCGACCAGGATCCCGAGGGCCAGACCGGGAAAGATGAAGGAATTGTTGATCTGCGAAATGCGGATACTGCGGCCGTTGATTTCGACCGGGGTGAAAGGACTGCCGGTGCCGACAAGCGCGCTGCCGCTTGTCCAACGGAGGACGTCCTGGGGAGTGGCCTCGGCGACCGAGGTCGGATTGGACAGCGGGAAGATGACGGGGCGCGCCGCGTGGCGCGTCATCTCGCGGACGATCTCCTCGGTGAAGGCGCCGGCCTGGGCCGAGACTCCGACTAAAACGGTGATCCCGGCGTTGCGAACAGTATCGAGCAGGGAGATTGGCCCTGGTTTGGACAAAGCCCAGCCGGCAACGTCCGACTTGCTGCGGGCGAGAGGCATCTGGCTGGCGCGCAGGCCGGGGTCGCCTTCGACAAGCAGGCCGTGGCGGTTGAACGCGTATATCCGCTGCCGGGCCTCGGCTTCCGAGAGGCCCTGTTCTTTCATGGCGGCGATCACCAGGGCGATGATTCCGACGCCCGCCGAGCCGGAGCCGAACATGGCGATGCGCTGGTCGCGGAGGGGAATGCCTGTAGCATGAACGGCGGCGAACAAAGCCCCGGTAGTGACCGCGGCGGTGCCCTGGATGTCGTCGTTAAAGGTGCAGAGGCGCTCGCGGTAGCGATCCAGAATGGCGAGGGCGTTCTCCCCGGCAAAGTCTTCCCACTGCAGCAGAATGTGAGGCCAGCGGTGCCGGACCGCCTTGACGAAGGCCTCGATGAAGTCGTCATACTCCGCACCCCGGACTCGGGCGTGCTGCCAGCCGATGTAGATGGGGCTTTCGAGCAGAGCCTGGTTGTCGGTGCCGACGTCGAGCAGGATGGGAAGGCAGTGATGCGGAGGTATGCCGCCGAGAGCGGTGTAAAGCGCCATCTTGCCGATCGGAATGCCCATGCCGCCGGCGCCCTGGTCGCCGAGGCCGAGGATGCGTTCCCCATCGCTCACGACGATGCAGCGAATCTCGTCATAGCGCGGATCGGCCAGCATCTGGTCAATCAGGCCGCGATTGGGATAGCTGATAAACAAGCCGCGTGGTTTGCGCCAGACCTCGGAAAACCGCTGGCATCCCTCCCCCACCGCGGGGGTGTAGACGATGGGCAACAGTTCCTCGGTGTTGTGCTCGATGAGGGAGTAGAAAAGGGTTTCGTCGCTGTCCTGCAGATCGCGCATCAAGGTGTATTTGGCAAACGACGTGGGCTGATTGTCGAGGGCTTTCCTGCGGCGTTCGCGCTGGTCCTCGAGCGTGCCGATGTGGGGCGGCAGCAGGCCGTGAAGGGCAAAGGCGTTTCGTTCTTCCTCGGTAAAGGCGGTGCCCTTGTTCAGCGCCGGATGCAGCAGCAGGTCATAGCCGCTGAGTTGAGTGCGGACGATGGTCGTGTCGCGGAGGGAAGAACCTGGGGTGTCGTCAGGCACGGCGTCGATCTCCTTGAAGCAGTGCGGGAAAGCCTTCCCATGGTACTCCGGGCGGGCCGGGATGAGAGACCGGGGACATAGAATTCTGATAGCTCAGGTGAAGGTAATCAGGACCACTTCGGCATGAGCCCCGACCCGCATGGGGGGACCCCATGTGCCGGCGCCGCTCGAGGTCAACACCTGCAGATTGCCGAAGCGCTGCAGTCCATAGGTGAATTCTCCATAAGCCCATCGGGCAAACAGGGTAAAGGGGAAGATCTGCCCTCCGTGGGTATGGCCGGAGAGCTGGAGGCTCACGCCGGTTTGCTCGACGATCGGCAGGCGATGCGGCACATGGTTGAGAAGCACGCTGGCCGGGCCGGAGCCCAGGTGCAGGCCCTCCAGAAATGCGCGCAGATGGGCCGGATAGCTTGAATCCGCGTAGGAGACGCCGATCACTTGAAGGTCGTCGACGAAGACGCGCTCGTTGTGCAGGACGCGAATGCCGCCTCGCGTGAGAGCGGCGGCGTATCCGGCAGCATCGCCGAAGTCTTCGTGATTGCCTCCGCAGAAGTAGCGCCCCAGGGGCGGGGCCAGATCGAACAGGGGTGCGGCGAGGCGTTCCGGGTCGGCCTTGGAACCGTCGAAAAGATCACCGGCGAGGAAGATGATGGAGGGGTTGAGACGCCGGGCGATATCGGCGATACGCCGCGAAAACCCGCTCTGGTTGATGTTTCCGAGGTGAAGGTCTGTAACCAGAAGCGCGGTGCGGCCCCGCCACGCGGGAGGCAGATTGGGCAGGGTCACAGGGGTGCGGCGCACGCGAATGCGCTGCGCATTGATGAAACCGTAGAGGCTGACGAGCAGGGCCGCGCCGAACAGGACGGTCCCGATCCAGGGCCTCGCCGCGGCGGCGGCGTGCGGCGCCGCGAGGCCAGGCAGAACCGCCGCGAGCCAGCACAGGCAGGCGGCCCAGAAAAGAAAATTCAGGATTCCAAGCCACACCGCGGCGATCTTGTAGATGAGAGAGACCAGAGGGTTGGAATAGCGATAGCCAAGGAACGCAGCAATGATGAAGCTGATCGAAAGCAGGAACAATGCTCCGCGCAGGGACTCGAGACCGGCCGGGCTCACGGGCAAAAAGGGAGGCCAGAACGACACCAGGGTGTGATAAATGAACCAATGGCCGGAGATCAAAATGACCTGGAGGAACGCAACGGCGAAAACGGCCCAGGCTCTCAAATCGAATCTCCTTGAAACAATACTTTAGCGGGTGAACGTATCAGCTTTATTGCAGAGCGGCGCGGATGCCAAACGAAAGCGCGGTCCCATGAAAGAATCATTTTAATGTCGCGGGTGCGCCACAACTCGTTGGGCATTTACATCGCGGTGCCGTTCTGCCGGTCCAAGTGCACGTATTGCAATTTTGCCTCGGGTGTTTATTCCGCTGGCGAGCATGGGCGTTACGTTGACCGTCTCATACAAGATTTGACGGGGGCAGGGGCGTGGGCGTCGCACATGGGCCTTTCATTGCCGCGGACAGTGGATACGGTGTACCTGGGCGGGGGAACACCCACGCTGCTTTCTTCGGAGCTGATCCGGCGGCTGTTCGGAGTACTTCGTGCCGTCTTTGACGTCGATCGCGACGCTGAAATCACCGTGGAGTGCGCCCCGGGGCAGCTTCCGGACGCAACCCTCGACGCCCTGGCCGAATGCGGCGTGAATCGGATGAGCCTGGGGGTGCAGTCGTTCATCGACCAGGAAGCGCGCGAGACGGGGCGGCTGCACAACCGGGCCGTGGTGCTCGAGGATTTGCGGCGGCTGCGTGCGGCGGGTATGGAAAACCTGAATGTCGATCTCATCGCCGGCTTGCCGGGGCAGACATTCGCGTCGTGGGAAGAATCGCTCGAGGTGCTGATCGACAGCGGGGTTCCGCACGCCAGCATTTACATGCTCGAGGTGGACGAGGATTCGCGGCTGGGACGGGAGATGCTGAGCGGGGGAGCCCGATATCACGCGGGGCTGGTGCCGACCGACGATGCCATCGCGCGGATGTATGAGACGGCAGTCGAGCGCCTGGAATCCGCAGGGCTGGCACAATACGAGATTTCAAATTTTGGGCGCGCGGGCTTCGCGTCTCGGCACAATCTTCGCTACTGGGAGAGGCGGCCGTACCTGGGCGTGGGTCTGGACGCGTCGTCGGCACTGGCATTGCATGCAGCAGAGTTTCGGAAGGATTTTGTGTTGCGGGCAAAGACCACGGACGATTTGAAGGCCTATCTCGATGGCGGCGAAGAGGCGGAGACGGCATGGCTGTCAATTGACCGGCAACATGAGGAGGCCTGGTTCCTCGGGTTGCGGTTGAACGGCGGCGTGGAGATTGCGGAACTGGTTGAGGAATTCGGGCGCGATAGGGTCCGTCCGGCCCTCGATGCGGCCGCCCGCCTGGAGGCCGATGGGCTGCTGGAGTCGGACGGCACGAAGATACGGTTGACGGGACGGGGGAGACTGCTGTCGAACGATGTATTCCAGGAGTTTTTAGGACTGGAGGAGGCCGAGAGCGCAAGCTGGGTGGCGAACTAGTTGAGAGCTACCGCGCGAGCTGGTTATCTTCCGAGGGGAGGGAGAAGTAAGGCGCCGGTTCCGTCATGAGGCTATCGCCGGCGCATTGAATGGAATCAGGGCCGGACGCTTTCGCGATCTGTAGAGCCTTTGCGGCTTCACGCAGGACGACCACGGGAGAGCGACCCAGACTGGCGGCGATTCCAAAGCAGGCCGACACCCGGACCGGTTGACCCGCAAAAGAAAAAGGCGCGGAGAACACTTCGACACGAATGCGTTCTGCCAGCATGACAGCGTTCGCAGGGGTGCACCCGGGTAGACCAAGCAGGAATTCCTCAAGGCCGGTGCGGCCAAACAGGTCGTAACTGCGCAACAGCCGCTGAACGCGCGCCACCACTTCAAGCGTCAAGTCATCGTGGGCAATCGCCCCGAGCCGTGCGCGCCATTGCGTGGAATCCTGGATCTCGAACAGAAGCAGGCACAGCGACGTTTTCATGCGCTGAACGCGATCCGTTTCGCGAAACAGCATGGACACGAGCGCCGGCTGATTGTAGATACCGGTCAGCGGATCGGTCTGGTTGGCCTGGGACGCGAGGGTCGCGGCTTCGCGCAGTTGTTCCATTTCGCTGGTGCGACGAAATGTGCGCATCAACGAATCAAGCCGCAGGCGCCAGTAAGACGACGGGGCCGTCCGGGGAATCAGATCGTCGATCGCGCCTTCGGCGAGGCGATCCATGCACTCCGCGGGGACGTTGTCTGAAATCAGGACAATTGGAAATTTGCGCTCGGGTTTCCCGGTGCGCACACATGTCAGCAGTTGGCCGATTTCCATGCCGGGCATATCCAGATCGAGCAGCACCAGCGATGGCGGCTCGCGTCCGTTCATCGCCAGAAGAACTTTCTCTGTTGTCGTTTCGACACTTAGCCGGGCGCCAAACGTGAGGACAACCCTCTCAAGGGCGGCAATGAGAAGCGGCGAATTGGACCCGAGGAGAAACGTAGACCTGAAGGCGGCGAGCATCTGCAGAAGTCCTCGTACCAGATGCATCGGCGACGATTAGAAGAATCTTAGAAATTCCGGCGGAATTGTGAAGCGATTGTAATGACTCTTTCGTGGAAGAATCGATCACCGTCGTAACTGGTGCGGAGATTCCTATTTGAGGCCTTAGTCGACGAAATCCACCAGCGGCGCGATGGGAATGATGCCGCGCTCGTGGCCCAGGTCGAGCAGCTTGCGAATGGCTTTGCGGCCGTCGGCGCCGTAGTCGAGGGTGCGATCGTTCACGTACATGCTTACGAAGCGGTTGGCCAGCGAGGAGTCAAGATCGCGGGCAAACTGCATGGCGTACTCGAGCGCCTGTTCGCGGTGATCGAGCGCGTGCTGGATGCTGTCGCGCAGGGCCTTGGAGATGATGCGGTGCGACTCGGCGCCGAGCGAGCGGCGAATGGCGTTGCCACCCAGGGGAAGCACCAGGCCGGTGGTTTCGCGCCACCAGACTCCGAGATCGAGCACGCGGTAAAGGCCGCTCGAGGTATAGGTGAGCTGTCCCTCGTGAATGATAAGTCCGGCATCGTATTTGCCGGCGAGAATGGCGGAGATGATTTTGTCGAAGGGAACGACCTCGGTTTCGATCGCCGGGTTGTACACCTTGAGGGCCAGGTAGGCGGTGGTGAGGGTGCCGGGAACGGCAACGCGAATCTTGTTGAGATCGTCGGGGGCGAGCCGCCGGCTGGCGACAATCATGGGTCCATAGCCCTCGCCCACGCTGCCACCGCAGCCCATCAGCGTGTAATTGCTCTGGACATATGGATAGGCATGGAAGCTGATGGCCGATACATCGAAGAAGGCTTCCTCGCGGGCGCGGCGATTCAGGGTCTCGATATCGCAAAGAGTGTGCGAGAACCGGTACCCGGGTACGCGAATCTTGTTGGTCGCGAGCCCGTAGAACATGAAGGCGTCGTCGGAGTCGGGACTGTGAGCGATGGAGATTTCGCGAATGGGGATCGAGACAGCCGGTTCGGTTTGCTGGGTGCTCACGGAGTGCGGTGGTCCTTTCGACACAAGACTAGTTTGCCGGCGAAGACGGGGAGTTGCGATGGCGCAAACGCTGCCATCCTGTAGCCAATGCGGCCGCGGCGACGACCTTCAGGGCGTCCCCGGGTAGAAACGGAAGGAATGCCTGCGTGAGGACAACCGGCAGCGAAGCGTGGGTAAGGGCAGCCAGCCAGAGGGACCCGCACGCGAGGATAACGAGGTTTCCTACGGCTGCGCCGGCCAAGGCCCAGGTGAAACTGCGACTGCGAAAACGAAACAGGAATGAAATGATCATTGCCGCCACAGGGTATGCAAGGAGGTATCCGCCGGTGGGGCCGAACAGGTGTGCCAGCCCGGGCGCGCTTGCCGGCCCCAGAGAGAACACGGGAAGGCCGATGGCGCCCTCGCCCAGGTAAACGAGCAGAGTGGCAGCAGCCAGACGAGGAGACAGCAGCAACCCCAGAAGCAGGACCGCAAATGGCTGGAGGGTTAAGGGCACGGGCGTGAAGTAGAGAGGCAGCGCAACATGGGCACAAGCCGCGACGAAGAGGCTTCCCGCGAACACGATTCCCGCGCTGCGCAACCATGCGGGCAAGGCAGCAAGCGGCACGCCTGCAGCTGGGACGCGATTCTCGCCGATTCGGGATTCAGTGGTCATGGCGCTTCCCTCCGTTTAACTGTCGCTCTCCTCGTGGGCGGTTGGGCCGGAATGACGGCTGGCCTCGGTGGGGCGCAGTCTTTTGTGCTGACGCCAGATGTGCCACGCCATTCCTCCGGACACGAGGACAAGAGCGCCGACAGAGGCAATCATGACGATCAGTAACCAGCGCATTGGGCATCGACACGCTTCTCCAATTGGTGTGGCCCGGTGACCGGGGCGACGGAGCGGTCTCATGATTGCCGGACCGAAGTGCGATCGAGCTTCCGTCGTTCAAACGCCGTCTGAGGGTGGTGGTTTCAGGCCGTAACCATTGGCAAACCGCTGAAGCCAAGAATACCAGACGGCAGCCCCAGCCTATGTCTGTGTGCGGACCTTGAAATGCGATGTGACGATCGGTTGCAATTGAGCAACGAGTCAGGAATCAGGCTCTGAGGCTTCGGCCGACGGCCCCTTCTCAACACGCGCGAGGCTTTCGAGCATCCATTCGAGATAGGCGCGGTTGCCCGATTCGACGAGGAGCACCAGAAATTCGGGGACCTCGTAGCTGTGCAATTGGCGCAGGCGGGTTTCGAGTGCGGCCAACTGATCGACTCCCGTCTTCAGAAGAAGCATGGTTTCGTTCGACGATTCGATATTGCCTTTCCAGCGGTAAATCGACTCCACCGCGGGAATCATTGTGGCGCAGGCGGCGAGATGTTCATCCACTAACGCGCGGCCCAGCATGCGTGCCTCTTCGGGACTGGCGGCGGTGGTGAGAACGACGCGGGCGAGGCAACTCTTTTCTGGCATGTCATGCTCCTTTTGTCAGTGTACGAACTCACACGGATGGCCTGTCTCCGGAGTCTGTCTAACTTGCCGAGACCGCGTGGGTGATGCAGTATGGATTTTGCGGTTGGCGAGTCTGGAGAGGTATAAACAGGCTTGCGCACACAGGCGCATGGAGAGCGAGCATGAGCACTTCGATCAAGTTTGGCACCTCGGGGTGGAGAGCCATTGTGGCCGACGAGTTCACGGTGGCCAACATACGATTGGCCGTCGCGGGAATCGCCGACTATGTGAAGACGCAGCCCCAGCCGCATCGCGTGCTGGTGGGCCGCGATCCAAGATTTCTGGGCGAGAGCTTTGTGGATATAGCGGCGCGGATTCTGGCCGGCTCGGGGGTCACGCCAATTGTGATTCCCGATGCCGCGCCGACGCCTGCCATCGCCTATGCCGTGCGCACGCTCAAGACTTCGGGAGCCATCAACTTCACGGCGTCGCACAATCCACCGGAGTACAACGGCATCAAATTTTCCACCCACGATGGCGCCCCGGCGCTTCCCGAAGTGACCAAACAAATTGAGGCGGCGATTGCCAGGATCATTGCGGATGGCGGTGCGACCCCCAGTACGAATCCACCGGCGGGTGGATTTGAGACCACCGACGTGAAGGCAACGTTTCTGAAGCGGCTGGCCGAACTGGTGGACCTGAAAACGATTGCCAAGTCGGGAATCAAGGTAGTCTTCGATCCGTTCTGGGGCGCGGGGCGCGGCTATAGCTGTCACATACTGCGCGAGGCAGGCGTGCCGGTCGAAACGGTCCACGACTATCGCGACGTGCTGTTTGGCGGACATGCTCCTGAACCCGATGACCATCTCCTTGGAGATGCCAAGGCCAGGATGAAAGAAATCGGCGCCCAAATCGGCATCGCCACCGACGGCGATGCGGACCGATTCGGCATCGTGGATGAGGATGGCACGTTCATCCAGCCCAACTACATCATCGCGCTGTTGTTCGATTACCTTGTGGAAACGCGCGGCTGGAAGAACGGCGTGGCCAAGAGCGTTGCGACCACCAACCTGATTAACGCCCTGGCTGAATATCACAAAGTGCCTCTCTATGAAACGCCGGTGGGATTCAAATACATTGGCGAATTGATCATTGCGGACAAGATCGCAATCGGCGGCGAAGAGTCGGCGGGACTGACGATCCGCGGCCACGTTCCTGAAAAGGACGGCATCATTGCCGGACTGCTGGTGACGGAGATGGTCGCAAGGCGCGGCAAGAGCCTGGGCGTGCAATTACGGGAATTGTTTGCCAAGGTTGGTTCCTATTACCCGGTTCGTGAGAACTTCCGCTTGACCCCGGAACTGAAAGCCGCGTTCACTGAGAAGTTGAAGACCGATCCGACCGAGTTGAGCGGGCGCAAGGTCGTGAAGGTGGTGCGGACCGACGGGCTGAAGCTGATTCTGGACGACGGCTCGTGGGTCTGTTACCGGCTCTCAGGGACCGAACCGGTGGTGCGGGCTTATACCGAGGCGCGGAGCGAGAAGGATATGCAATCGCTGCGGGCCGCGGCCGAAAAATTTGTCATGTCGTAATTCGTCGTAGCATGGGGAGATAATCGGGGTCGATGCAGGACGGCAATCTTGACGGGCAATCAAAATCGGACAGCGGCCGGACCAAGGGGATTCGGCGCCCTTTTTCAGAGCGCGCATTGGAATGGGCGTCCCGCGCGTGGCGGCCTGCCGGCACCGTCGTGGCGGTGGGACTGGCACTGTTGCTGACCTGGCACGTGGTCAGTGGCAAGCACGGGTTGTCGGTTTGGCAACAAAAGCGGGTCGAAGACAGGCAGTTACGCAAAGAGATCGAGGAACTGGAGCAGGAGAACACGCGGCTGCGGATACGCGTTGAGCGGCTCAAGTCCGATCCCGATGCCATTGAGCGCGAGGCCCGGGACAAGCTGCACTATGCCAAGCCGGGCGAAGTGATCTATGCGCTTCCGCCGGAGCCGAAGCCCCAGGCGCAACCTGCGGCGAAATAGGTTTTCTCCCTAAATGGGCTTTGCAACCGCATGCAGGCCTGCGTCGTCGGCCGCCGGCGAGATGCCGCACCTGGTCTGGAACCAGGCGGCGCCGGCGCCGACCAGCGGCGCGCTTTCACCCAGCAACGAGACGCGCAGTTCCACTCGAGGAGTATCGAGTTCGGCCTGAGCCGCACCTAGAAACAGATGGGCCGAGCGGGAGATTCCGCCGCCCAGCACGATGACCTGAGGGCCGAACGCGCCGAGCACGGTGCGGAGGGCTGTTCCCAGGGTCCGGCCAAAGTCCAAGAAAACCTCCGCTGCAACGGCATCCTGGGCCGCGGACGCCGCGATGGCTGCGACTTCGCGGTCTTCCCCGGTGCGGACCTGGTAGCTCTTTCGAATGGCGCGGGTTGAGATTTGATCTTCGAGAATGCCGCCCTGGTAAGGGAAGTTCCAGATCTCGCCGCCGGGAGGAACCCCCGTTCCCTCGCGGATCACAAGCCCATCCACGGCAAACGCTGAGCCGATGCCCGTGCCCAGCGTGATGCCCACTGCGCGGCCGACCCCTTGAGCCGAGCCGGCAGAGATCTCCCCCAGCAGAAAAGCGGCCGCATCGTTAAGAAAACGGACCTGGGCATCTGCTGTTCCCAGACGCGCGGCCAGGGCATGGCGCAAATCGAATCCATACAGGTAAGGCAGCTTGTGCTGCATCCAGCTCACGCCGCGCTCGTAATCGAAGGGGCCGGGCATGGCGATGGATACTCCCGGAATGTCGGCCTGGCCCTGGGCAGCGCGGGCTCCAAGAGTGTGGAGAACGCCGAGGAACGTCTCGATGTTTTGTTCAGCTGGGTATCCCTGGGTTACGACGCCTTGAACTGTACAGCCTTCACGATCAAAAACCGCGGCCGATATGTGGCTTCCCCCGACATCGTAGACAACAACTCGGCTTTCCGGACGTGCCACCAGGTGCTCCCCTCGAAGTTCGGCTTAATCGCAGCCTCTAGCATATCGGACCCGCATCCCTCGGGCTTTGTTGCCCGGCAAATCGGTGGTCCTAGAAATCGACGTGGGCGCGTACGGACCCCACCCAGGCCGGCCCGCGATCGCGGTTGTACCCGGGGTCGGAAATATGCTGCACGTTGATGGCGTAGAACAGCCCTCGCCAGGCGTGCCAGTCGTAGTAGCTCTCCACGATGTTTTCGCGGCCGTATGTGAGCTTGCCGTCGCCGAGCAGGAATCCCAATCCACCGTAGCGAAGGTAATTCTGGTGATCGCGCTTGATGGCATTTGAAACCACGGCCAGGCCGATCTTGTCCTGGTTGCGGCGCCATGCCTGGCCCGCGAAGTCACCGCCCAACTCAACCGTCTGGTCCACTTCCGTGTAAGCAAACGATTCGTGCCGGCCCTCGTTCCATCCGAAGCGGCCAAAGACACGCAGGTTTTCGGTCAGTTCCTGTTGCATGTTGTAACCTAAGCCATACTTGAGGGCGCCGAAGTGTTCGTGCGCGGTGATGGTGGGCGTGGGATCCGTTCCGTTCAGATACGCGTCGACGGCTTCGCGGTAGACGCCCATGTGCGCACGGTTGGCGTAAAACAGCAGGCGCGATGTGCCCTTGCGCTTTGGCAGCAGGCCGCGGCGCACTTCAAATTCCCAGTTTTGTCCGTGAGCGCGGCTCCAGGCCCAGTCAAGATCGATGCCATTGGCTACGACGGGCATGGAAAAAATGCCGTACCGCACGGACCAGGACCGGTCGTCGTACTCTGCCATGCCTCCGACGGTGTAGCCGCGGGTATCGGCCGCGTAATCCCAGGCGCCGTTGTTGTCCACGGTCCAGTTCATGAACTGCAAATGGCTGTCGGAGCCAATATCGTTAAAGTCGAAAAAATCGGGCAGGGTCATTTTGCCGATGCGGAACTCGAAGCGTCGCTCGGGAACGCTGGTGGCCAGGGCCAAGAAGCTCGCGTCCTGGCTGGTGGTGCGATCGGTGAGCCCAATGACCTGGTGAATCTGGTAGCGCGCGAGGTAGGGCGTACTGCCGAGGTTTGGATTGCGGACCACGTCCAGATTGGTGAATCCTCCGAGGCCGAACGCCTGGCTCAGCCCGCGGCCTCCCGCCGACTCTACATCCAGGACGAGGTCGGTGTTGTAGCGGATCGAATGGGTCGCGCGCATGGCCGTGTAGAGCGTTCCGACCAGGGACGTCTTGTACTCGGCGGAACTGCGGAAACTGTTCGGCCCCTCGTACGGAGAGTGAAACGGAAGCCTGCCCTGGAAGATAATGTTGGCCTGACCGGAAAGCCAGTACCGGCCGCCTTCACGGTGCGGGAACATCGTGAGTTGGGGATCGTCGGCGGGCGGGCTTTCCTGGGCGGAGCCGGGAACCTGATCGGTGGTCCCGAGCGCTGATGAATCACGGAAAAAGAGAAGAGCGCCAGGGCGAGACTGGAGGACGGGCGTGGATGGGGATTCGAAGGAAGGGGCGCTTGAACCTGTTGGAGCCTGCGCGGTCGCGCATGATGCTGCCATGAGGGTGCAGGCGGCGAGGACACAGATCGGGTTCAGGGATGCGCCGGAATTGCGGGACATTGAAGAGCCTCTCCGCTGGGCCGCCGGAACGGAGCGGGCATAAAATAAGGGGAGGGCAAGGGTACCCCCATTTCCTAGATACCATACCGGGGGAGGGTATTGTCAAGGCCAGTCACGGAAGGAGCCTCATGTCCCACCACGAGCGGGAAACCATCAAAATGGTGCAACGGGTTCGCAAACTGCGCGGTCAGTTGGATGCAATCGAACGCTCTTTCGTCGCCAACGGGGATTGCGGCGACCAGTTGATGTTGCTGGCTGCCGTCCGCGGAGGCGTCAATGCACTGATGGGTGAGGTGCTCGAGACTCATATCCGCTTTCACCTGACGGACGGCGCCAAGGAGCAGATCGCCCCGGAACTGGGCGAAGACCTGATCGACCTGGTGCGGGCGTACCTGAAGTAGCGCGGCATTGGCGTCTGGACCATGGTAGGGTGCGATGCGGCGCCCGATTGTTAACGGCAAGTTGATTCCGGAGATCGATCGGCGCCGGCCGATCGATCGTGCTGCCTGGGAATTAACCGAGCGCGGCAAACCCGGAATAGGCGCTTTTGCAATGGCCACACGACGCGGGTCGCGCGAGAACTTCGCTATATCGATGTTACGATCCGGCCAAAGACGGCAATATCCCGTGGAAGACGAGGTCAACGCCACCATCGAGCGCCTTCGTGACGAGAAGGCCGCAGAAGGCGAGAACGATAAAGATCCAAGGCCCTTAGACGAAGCTTAATTTAGCCCGGATCGCGCCTTATGCCGTGGCCTGGCTGCGCATGGATTCCAGCGCTGCCGTCAGGTCGGCGGCGAGATTCTGCTGAATCGTTTCTTCGAGCTTGGCCCCACTGCGCGTTAGGTAGAAGACGTCGATGGCGGTCTCGCCTTCGGTGTCGATCAGGGCGACTTCGATATTGCATTGATGGTTGCTGAGCACGAGGGCAATCTGCCGCAGCAGGCCGGTGCCGTCCTGCGCCACCACCTGTAGCAGCGTGGAATGGGTGGAGGATTCGGAGTCGAAGCTGAGACGTGTGGCGACTTCGACTTTGAAGTTGCCGGTGTGATTGGTGTGGCGGCGCGCCTCGAGCAGCTGTTCTACCGGCGTCTTTTGCGCGACCACGTCGTGCATGTATTCGAGGAAGCGCTCTTTCTCGCTGGGGTTGAGCTCCAGGGTGCGGAAGACGTCGGAGAACTGGAAACTGTCGACGACGACGCCGGCCTCGTTGGAAAAAGCGCCGGCTTTCACGATGTTCATGCCCCAGGCGGCCAGGGCTCCGGCCACGTCGGCAAAGAGGCGGCTGCGGTCCCGCGCGATCACGGTGAAGTCGAAGAGCTGGCGGGTGGGGCGCAGTTCGAGTTGAACGGGATCCTTGTCGAGATTAGCAGCGAGCTGGAAATGGCTGCGGATGTGCTCGGGCAGGCGGGTTTGCAGATAGCGCTGCGGCAGGCCTTCGAGGAAATGGCCGAGGGCCTGGTATTGGCCGGGGGGCACCATCGATCGCAGGCGGTTGAGCAGGGTGGGATCGATGGCGGCGTGATAGCGGATCTCGTCCACGCTGCGGTCCATGAAGTTGGCCGTGGCCATGTAGAGCTGCCAGAGATTCTCGGCTTTCCAAGGCGTCAGCGCTTCAGGGTTGACGGCCTTGATGTCGGCATAGGTCAGCAGGGTGAGCATCTTCAGCAGCGTGGGGCTGCCGATTTTTTCCGCGAATCCGCGCACATTTTCCTGGTCGAAGATGTCGCGGCGCAGCGCGTTCGACATTTCGAGATGCATGCGAATGAGCTTCAGCACCGACTCGCGCTCTTCGGCATCGAAGTCCAGGCGGGCCATGAAGCTGTCGGCGAGTTCGACGCTCTGCCCGGTGTGTTCCCCGGTACGGCGCGCCTTGCCCGTGTCGTGCAGGAGCAGGGCGAGAAGAAACAGGTCGATGCGATCGATTTCCGGCAGCAGTTGAGCGAGCCGCTGCTCATAGTCGAGCGTGGGTTGGCGCAAGTCGTGGATATTGTCGATGACCAGGAAGGTGTGCTCGTCCACGGTGTAGCGGTGATAGCTGTCGCGGATCACCAGGGCGTCGATGCCGTGGAACTCGGGGAGCAGCATTTCGAGCACGCCCAACGCGTGCATGGTGCGCAGGGCGTGCGCCGCATGGGGCCCGAGGAGCACTTCGCGCAGGGCATTCCAGAGGTACGGGCCTTCCGGGATGTGAATGGCCAGGGCGGGCAAGGCATCGGTAATGCGGTCTTCGGCAGCCTGCGAGAGGGTGTAGCCATGCGTGGCCATGAGGGAGAAGACGCGCAGGATGGCGCTGGTGTCGCTGAACTGGGCCCCCGCGAGAATGTCGATACGGCCCTGGTCGAGGATGAAGTCGGTGCCTGCGATGGGGGTGCGGCGGCGCCGGAACTGGCGGTAGAAGCTGACCGGGGCAGGGAGGTTTTCCATCAGCAGAGCGGCGCGGCGATAAACGACGCGCGCATGGCGGTAATAGGTGCGCATCCAGTAGGCGGGATCGGCGGTTCCGCGTGTCTCAAGGCCGATGGACCGGGCCGCGGCTTCATCCTGCGACTGCCAGTCGAGGGTGTTGTCATCGCGGCCGTGGCGGAAGTGAAGAAAACATCGCGCCGCGGCGAGGAAGTCGAAGGCCGCTTCGGCGTCGCCGCGGGCACTCTGGAAAACACCGCCGCGCTGGCGGGGCCACTCCCTGGTTTCTTTGAGATGGAAGAGCAGGGCGAACCAGACGGCGAGATGGTAATCGCGCAGCCCCCCGGGACAATCTTTGAGATTGGGCTCGAGGTGAAAGATGGTGTTGCTGTACTTGGAGTGGCGGGCGCGCGCGATCTCTCCGAGCTTCTGGGTGATGGTGTTCCACTCGCTCAGCACGAGGCCCGGAAGAACGGTCTGGTGCAACTGCTGGTAGAGAGAAAACTGGCCGGCAAGGAAGCGGCGATCGAGGGTGGCAAGCGTGAACTCAAGGTTATCCGGATCGAATCGGCCGGCTTCCTTGATGGTGCGGGAAGCCGGGCTGGCCCTCAGCCCGATGTCCCACATGCCCTGGATAATGGCGCGTACCGATTCCCGGGCCTGCTCTTCGGTCTTGTCGTCGGCAAAAGCGAAAAGGACATCGACGTCGGAAAAGGGGAACAGATCTTTGCGCCCATATCCTCCCAGGGCGACGAGCGAGAGGTTCAATGCGGGCTGTCCGGCAAAGGCCCGGCGCCACATTTCAATGAGGATACGATCGACCACAGCCGAACGTCGGCGAATGGCGGCCGTGCCGTCGCCAGTGCGTTCGTAGGTCTGGCGGACGAGCGCCATTTCCTTGAGATACTGCTCTCGTAGATCGTCAACCGCGATGCCGACTGGATTCATGAGTAGTATGTAAGGCTTGCCGAAGCAACAAGGATGTCTTACCAGAATAAGCGATTTCGTCCGGGAAAGGGCGGTTTCGATCGAGGGCCCCGGGTCCCGGCTGCCCAGATACAGCGGAATGGAGCGGGATGCGACTGGGGAAAGCCGACTCGCCTCACGCCAGGATTGCGAGAACCCTGATAGCATCTTAGCCCAATCATTTCTGATCCGGCATCATCTGCTGAAACGAATCCGTCCACCAGAACTTATGGCACCCATGGACGCCGCTTTCCGCTTTCTGGAGTGAACGAGCGAGAAGCTCGAAGGTGAAGTTGTGTGCAGGTGAGAGCGAAAGGAAGGAAAGGAAATGTTGAGGATAGTCGAAATCATTTCCGGCGGCCCGAATGAACGCTCACGGGTCAACTCAGGTGCGAAGAAAACCCGGCGCATCAGCCGCCTCTGGCCGCTGATGCTGATCATGGCCACAGGCCTAACGGCAACAGCAAGGGCGCAGCAGTACTTTGAAGTGGACTGCTCGGGGGCCACCCCGGGCGACTACACCACCTTCGGTTCCGCTCTGGCGGCAGCTGGAAACTCCGCGCAGACGGTTGTCCCACAGATTACCTATGTAGTGGCGGTAGCCGGCCCGTGCAACGAGACCATCAACATCAACAACGCCACGAACCTCAACGTCGGGGCGTTGTTCGGAACGACGGTCACAATCAACGGAAGCGTCAACGTAACCGGGTCAAACTCGGTCTTCCTGTATGGGTTAAACGTGACCAACCCGGCGGGGAACGGTTTCAACATCACGAGCAGCCATAACGTGACGCTCTGGACCTGTACAGGGAATGGGAACCAAGGGGTTGGATTGCAGGTCGGGACGCTTTCGGATGTGACCGTCGATGGACCGGCTTCGTTCGACAACAACGGTGGCGGAGGAGTCGGTGCCGGGAATAACAGCGTCCTGAACCTCGCAACCTGGGGCGGGCCGGTGGATATAAGCAGAAACCAG
>DASXGD010000393.1:0-7999 GCA_036489245.1 Occallatibacter sp.
TGGCCGAACCCCTTCGGCCACGACCCATTTGTTAGTGGAACTGACGGCCCACAACTGGGCGCCCTGGTGGCGCAATTCTGCGACCAGGTCCGCCATTTCCTCGAAGACCCGCCCGCGCACGAACTCCTCGACGTACTGAGCCGCGGCGGCCTGCAACTCCTGTTCGCGCAGACCAGCGTATATCTGGACCATCTCACCGCAGATCTGCAGTTCGCTTACCTTGCCGGCCCGGTACGCCCGGTGCCGGCTGTCGATCCAGTCGCTGGTGGAGCGGGAAACAAGTCCCTGCTCGATCGACCACACCATGAAACCATAGCCCGAGTCGCCGCTCCACAAGGTGCCGTCGCAATCAAAGACGGCGATCTTCGGTTTGAGATCCAGTACCTGCTGCTTGAATTCCTTCGCCGACCATTGGGGGATTACAATCTGTGCCGATGCCAAGCGTTTCTCTCAATCTTTCTCGTAAATTCCGTTCACCTCTATCTTCTGTCAATTAGCGCAGTTTTGCACGTGAAGGTTCGGAGAACTGCATGCTGTTGAACCTAAAGCGCGTCTTATTTGCTCGGACAGAGTTTCCCCTGCTATACCTCGAAAAGAATTTCGTTACCAGATTTGGAGACCATCCGATGCGCTGGAAACACGGTTGCCGGTGGATGCTGCTGTTGACTCTTTTCCTGGCCATGGTCGCTGTTGCGGTGGTTCTGGCCCAGGAATCGGCGGGGGCTTCGTCGAGTGCGGCTTCCATACCGGAGTCCCGCTTGATCCAGCCTGAGGCGCTGGCTCAGTTGCTGAAGGGGGGAGAGAAAGAGAAGCCCGTGATTCTTCAAGTGGGTTCCCGGGTGATGTTCGCGCAGGCGCACATACCCGGCTCTGATTACGCCGGGCCTGGTTCCCAGGCGTCAGGTATCCAGTCTCTCGAGAACACGGTGGCATCACTGCCCAAGGACAGGCAACTCGTTCTCTATTGCGGTTGCTGTCCCTGGAGTCGCTGCCCCAATGTCGGACCCGCGTACAAGCGGCTGCACGATCTCGGATTCACCAATGTGAAGGTGCTCTACATCGCCAACAACTTCGGCGACGATTGGGTGAATAAAGGCTACCCGGCGGTCAAAGGCAAGTGATGACTCAGGGCAACACCACTGCCACTGCGAACCCGTCATATCCTCTCGCGCCCACGGTCGGGATTGCGGTAGCGCTCAGCCGCGGGTTCGACGCCATCATTTCCGTCATCCGCCGCACGCCCTGAACGTCGGGATCGGCGGACCCGGCATCGAGTACTTGGCCGTCGCGGACCACGTTGTCGGCAACAATCACCGAGCCGGGGCGCGAGAGTTTCAACGACCAGTCAAGGTAGTCGGGAAGGCTCTTCTTGTCGGCGTCGATAAAGATCACATCGAATGGCGCCTCTCCGCGCTCATGCATTGCACGGAGGATCTCGTTCGCGGGTCCGACCCGCACCTCAACCCGCTCGAGCACGCCCGCGGCCTTGAGATTCGCGCGCGCAATGCTGGCATGGTGGGGATCGATCTCGAGCGTCACAACCCGGCCGCCGGCGGGAAGCGCGCGCGCCAGCCAGATGGTTGAGTAGGCGCCCAGGGTTCCGATCTCGAGCACGCGCCGCGCGCCCGAAATCCGCACCATCAATTCGAGGAATTTGCCCAGCAGCGCGGGCACATCGATCGAGGGCAGACCCGCCTTCCGATTTGCCTCCATGCTCGCCGTCAGGGCCTGATCCTCCGGCGCAAGCAACTCACCGAAGTAGCGATCCACGGCTGCCCACATTTCCTGCATGATGACCCCCGGGGGAGATTATTTCTCGCGCGCCACGACGAAATCCGGCACCCAGAGGAGGGCCCGCTTGAAATCCGAATCGGGCAGGGAAGCGAGAGCCTGCCGGGACTGTTCGGCATAGCGATCGGCCACGCTCATGGCGTAGGCCACGGAACCGTTCCGGGCCAGGATCTCCTGGATCTGCTCACGGCACACATTTTCGAAGCTGCGGTCTTCAAGCACGCGCTGGATCGACTGGCGGTCGGCGGCGGTGCCGTGGTCCATGGAGTGGATCACCGACAGGGTTGCCTTGCCCTCGCGCAGATCGCTGGCCACGGGCTTGCCGAGCACTTCCTCGGTGGCCGTCAGGTCGAGTACGTCGTCGACAATCTGAAAGGCCAGGCCGACGGCGCGCCCGTACGAAGCCATGTTTTTTTCCTGCGCCTCGGTGGCTCCGGCCAGCACCGCCCCCAGGCGCATCGAAATCGAAAACAGGCAAGCGGTCTTGCGGAAAATCAGGTCGTAGTATTCGGCTTCGGATACCGCCTTGCCCAGCTTCTGGATCTGCAGCAATTCGCCTTCAACCATCTGCTGGGTGAGGCCGATCAGCAGTTCCAGCACGCGCAGATTTTTCTCTTCGAGAGCCACGCGAAAGGCCTGCATATAGAGCCAGTCGCCCGCCAGCACGCACTTCTCATTACCCCAACGGGTGTTTGCGGAAGGCCGCCCGCGCCGGGTGTCGGCGCCGTCAATGATGTCATCGTGGACGAGGGTGGCCGTGTGGACCATTTCAACCACCGTCCCCAGACGAATGGCACTGGGGCCACTGTAGCCGAGCATGTGCGCGGCCAACAGCAGCAGAGACGGCCGGATGCGCTTACCCCCGCCCTCGCGCAGGTACTCGGCAATTTCGGTGATGGTACTGACGCTGGAGGCGGCGTCCCGGCCCAACTCCTGCTCGATTGCCACGAGGTCGTCTCGTAGAAGATCGAAGACCTCTCTCGCCGTCGCTATCGCCAGTGTGCTCAAATTTTCTTCCTGGTTCGGACTGCTTTGGCCGGCACGAACCACGCCCCTCGCCACTGCTTGCCCTAGTTCGTTCGGTAATTCGTAAACTGCAAATCCAAGCCCAGGTCTTTGCCACGCAACATGGCGATGATGGCCTGTAACTCGTCCCGATCTTTGCTCGATATTCGGACAGTATCACCCTGGATGCTGGCTTGTGCCTTCTTTTTTGAGTCCTTTACCAGCTTTACAATCTCCTTCGCCTTCTCCGTGGGGATGCCCTGCTGGAGGCTGATTTTCTGCCGCACGCTCTGCCCGGCAGCCTGTTCCAGCTTGCCATAGGTCAGATTCTTGAGCGAAACGCCGCGTTTTACAAGCTTCTGCCCCAGGATTTCCTTGACAGCTTCGAGTTTGTATTCGCCGGCCGAGGCCAACTGGATGGAGTCCTGGCCCTCGAGATTGATGTCGGAGTGAGAGTCCTTGAGGTCAAAACGCTGGCGAATCTCTTTCATCGCCTGGTCAATAGCATTCCGGACTTCCTGAATGTCGACCTTGCTTACAATGTCGAACGAATTATCCTGGGCCATACTTACCTCGATGTACCGGGGCCGGGCTCCGGAGTTACCGGGACCAACCAAACTCTAGTTTCCCACGTCAGGGGCGGTGTCTAATCCTTAATTCGAGAAAGGCTTCACCGGGATGGAAAAATCGCGGGGCTTTTCCGTCAAAGACGCATCTTACCTATCCCGCGCCGTCTGGGGAAATGGCGGCGAACAAGCGATAAAAGTTTCTGGTGGTGGCGGAGGCTACTTCTTCAGCGTTGACGCCGAGCAGCCCGGCCAGGACCTGGACCGTTTCGCCGACCATGGCGGGTTCGTTGCGCTTGCCCCGGTGGGGCGCGGGAGCCAGCCAGGGCGCGTCGGTTTCGAGCAGAACGCCATCGAGGGGTACGCGCGCCGCGACATCGCGCAAAGGCTGAGCCTTGGGATAAGTCAGGTTTCCGGCAAACGAGATGAGAAAGCCAAGGTCAAGCGACCGGCGCGCCTGTTCCCACTCCCCGCCGAAGCAGTGCATGATGCCGCCAAGGCCTGTTCTTCTCCAAAACTCCTCCAGAACCAGAAAAAGATCGTCCCAGGCGTCGGTGGCGGCATCTTTCGGCCGGCAATGGATCAGGATCGGCCGCTTGCGCGATGCAGCGATTTCCAACTGGCGGATCAGCCCGTCGCGCTGCACATCGTGGGGCGCGCCTTCATGGTAATAATCGAGGCCAATCTCGCCGCAGGCGATCACATCAGGCTCCGCAAGCAAGCTATCGAGCTTCGCGAGCGCCGATTCGTCGGCTTCGGGGGTGTTGTGGGGATAGATGCCCGCGCTGGCGTACAAACGCGGCATGCCAGGCTTGCCGTTGAATTGGCGGCAGAGATCCCGGGCCTGGTGCATTTCCCCAGGTCCCTCGCCGATGCCGATCGAGAGCACCGCGCCGACCCCGGCTTCGTGTGCCCGCCGCAGCACCGCCTCGCGGTCACCGGAGTAGCGCGGGCTGTCGAGATGAGCGTGAGAATCGATCAGCAAAGGGACCTCAGTATCGGGCTGTTCTACGGCTGCCGAGCAAGCGTTCGCACTTGTCACGGCCTCTTGAACCAAGGTTCGAGTCGTTCCACTTCGTCGATCATGCCACTGTTCATAGCCATATGCCCCAGCCAGTTAGCACGGAATGTGCCTTCGCAAAGCACATACTTATCACTCAAATCAGACCACTGCTCAAGCGACGCATCAGCCGGCATGTCAATGCAGATGGCGTTTTTTCTGATGCAGTTTTGAAAATCCTCGCGATGAAGGTAAATGGCATTCCCTTCGAACTCGAGGTGCAGGTAACCGATAAGCCGCACTTTCACGCCGTCATAGGCTTCTGGATTCGCGATCAGCGCGACCATGCTAACGCTTTCGACGCCGTTGCTGTCTCTCACCAGGTCAGCCCGCCTCAGGGGGCGCCCGTGGGCGCGAAGGTGGTCGATCCAATCGTTCTTGTCGTCTTTGTCGCCGGTCATGACAAACGTCTCCGAGCAGGCGTGAGTGTCGGAGGTTCTACTCCGTCAACCTATTTCAGCTGCGCCCCCAGGGGCACTTCTTCGAGAAATCCGGCCAGCACCGGTGCGCCGTCGGGCAGCGATGCCGCCAGCAGCATACCGTTCGATTCCAGGCCGCGCATCTTGCGCGGAGCGAGGTTGGCCACAATCACGATCTTGCGGCCGATCAGTTGTTCGGGGGCGTAGTGCTCGGCAATGCCGGCCAGGATCTGGCGTTTCTCGTACCCCAGGTCGACTTCGAGCCGCAGTAATTTGTCGGCTTTGGGAATGCGCTCCGCCACCAGCACCTGGGCTACCCGCAGCTCCACTTTGACAAAGTCGTCGATGGTTATATGCGCCGGCTGCGGCGGCGCTTCAGGAGGGTTTTCGGGCTTCTTCTCCGCGGGATGGAGCGGGGCGCCTTCGGGAGCTTCCGCCGGTATGGTGCTGAGCCTGCTGCTGGCCAATTCGGCCGGCACCTGGTGTACGTGGGCCGTCTTAACCGGCTGCTCCGAATTCACGGGAGCCGTGGTGGTGGGAGTCACCTGGTGGTCTCCCGGCTGTCCGGGAGAGCCCGCCTCTCCGGGCGCCGACGCGGGGCCGTCCACTGATCCGACCGACGGTGAGGCGGTGGCTTTCGCGGGCGCGGCGTCCTTACCCGTCCCCGCCGCAGCCTCTACGGCGCTGGAATTATTTTGATCCTCAAGGTTCTGCATACGTTCGATCGCGTCCTTTTCTGCGCGGGGGAACAGGGGCACCGGATCGGCGAAGCGGGTTCCAGCCTTTAATCCGCCCCATCCGAGGTTGGTAAGAAATGCCTGACTGGCCGCCTCTTCCAGCGATCCCAGACCCAACTGCTGCCACACCTTCGCCGCCGAGACCGGCAGGATGGGGTAGACCAGCGCTGTTATGATGCGGATTGCCTCCGCCGCGTTGGCGAGCACACGTGCCTGCAGCGCTGCATGATCCTCCCCGGAACGGTCGGCCGGCTTCTTCCAGGGCGCGTTAGCGGTCAGATAGCCGTCGGTCTCTGCCACCAGCAGCCACAGGCTTTTCAGCGCTTCAGAGAAGTTGAGGTCGTCGAAGGCCGGCCCGAAGTCGGCGATGGCCTGCCCGGCAGACTGGCGCAGTGCTGTTTCGGCGGACGTTTCCGGCCCGGCCTCGGGCAGCACGCCGCCGAAGTACTTGTGCACCATGTTGACCACGCGGCTGACGAGGTTGCCGTAGCCGTTTGCGAGGTCGCCGTTGTAGCGTCGCACCAGCGCATCGAAGCTGAAGCTGCCATCCTGCCCGAAGGGGATCTCGCGGAGCAGGAAATAGCGCAGGGCATCGGCGCCCATCACGGTGTCCACTGTTTCCGCGCGGACAATGTTGCCAATCGATTTTGACATCTTGGTGTCGTCGAAGAGCAGCCATCCATTCGCTCTTACCGAGCGCGGGGGCGCGATGCCGGCGGCCATCAGAAACGCCGGCCAGTAGACGCAATGAAAGCGGCTGATC
Organism: Occallatibacter sp.; assembly: GCA_036489245.1. GTDB lineage: Bacteria > Acidobacteriota > Terriglobia > Terriglobales > Acidobacteriaceae > Telmatobacter. The sequence goes on from DASXGD010000393.1 coordinate 6,342, forward strand.
TCCTTACCGATCAGGTGGATGTCGGCGGGCCAGAACTTCTCAAAGCGCGCCTTGTCTGCGGGATCGTCGGAGCCGTAGCCAAGGGCCGTGATGTAGTTGGCCAGCGCGTCCAGCCACACATACACCACGTGTTTTTCGTCCCAGGGCACGGGAATGCCCCAGGAAAAGCTGGTACGGCTCACCGACAGATCCTTGAGGCCGCTGCGCACAAATGAAATCACTTCGCGCCGCGTAGACTCAGGCTGCATGAAGCCGGGATTGGCTTCATAGAACTCCAGCAGCTTGCGCTCGAATGCCGAGAGCTTGAAAAAGTAGTTTTCTTCGCTGACAGTCTCGGTGATGCGGCCGCAGTCGGGACAGGGAGCGCCGGGGGGCACGTCGACCCAGGCTTCATCCGAGACGCAGTACTGGCCGGTGTAGGTGCTCTTGTAGATGTAGCCGCGGTCACGGAGCGTCTCGAAGAGCTTTTGCACGCCGCGTTTGTGGCGCGGTTCGGTCGTGCGGATAAAGTCGTTGTAACTCAGTCCGAGGCGGTCCCACAGCGCGCGAAACTCGCCCGAAATTGCAGTCGCAAACTCCATCGGCGTGCGCCCGGCCAGCATCGCCGAGCGCTCGATCTTCTGCCCATGCTCATCGGTGCCGGTCAGAAACCAGGTGTCGATCCCCAGCGCCCGCTTCCTTCGCGCGATCGCGTCGCAAACGATGGTTGAGTAAGCGTGCCCCAGGTGCGGCCGCGCATTCACGTAGTAAATGGGCGTGGTCAGATAGAAATGCGACTGGTCGGGTTTGGCCATTGAGAAGTCATGAGGGAATCTCCGCGCAAAATCCCGGAAGGAAATCCCTTCTGTCTCTCATCTTACGGCATCCTTTTAGAGAGTTCATCGAATGTGGCCTGATAAACTGACCCTTGCAAATCAAGCATTTCTGAGGCCCCGACGTGTATCTGGAATTGCAGAAAAGGCTGGCGGAGCATATACGCAATGCCCTGCGGGCGAAGTATGAAATAGAAGTGGACAACGTTCCGCTGGAGATCCCGCCTGACCAGAAATTCGGCGAACTGGCCACGCCGATTGCGTTTGAACTTGCCCGAAAACTGCGCAAGGCGCCGAAAATGATCGCGCAGGAGATCGTTGACGGGCTCGGCGAAGTGGACGGGTTCGCGGGATTCGAGGTGGCAGGGGCCGGGTATATCAACGCAAAATTCAATAGGGCCGCGTGGGTGCGGGGCGTCGTCTCCCAAGTCTCAGAATCGAGACCCGGGGCACCGGTGCGTCACGTAATAGTGGAGCACACGTCGATCAATCCGAATAAGGCTGCGCACATCGGGCATCTGCGCAATGCCATTCTCGGAGATACCTTCGTGCGCCTGCTTCGCGGAGCTGGTCACAAGGTCGATGTGCAGAACTACATCGACAACACCGGAGTGCAAGTGGCCGATGTGGTCGTCGGTTTTCTCCACATCGAGAAGAAGAACGCCGCCGAAGTGCGCGAGTTGGTGGCTGAGTGCGACCGACGCGCCTCGGGACCGGAAGGGCATACAGCGGCCATCGACTACTACTGCTGGGACCTCTACACGCGTGTGGGCCAGTGGTACTCAAGCGGCACGGATGAGGAGAACGCGGAACGCAAAAAGGTTCGCTACGACACGCTGCACCAGA
>DASXGD010000439.1:0-1710 GCA_036489245.1 Occallatibacter sp.
GGCCATGCCGCAGGACTTGCAAAAGCATATTCGTTACCCGGAGGATCTGTTCTTCATCCAGGCGCAAGTGTACCGGACGTACCACATGAACAGCGCCGAAGTCTTCTATAACCGCGAAGATCTCTGGCAGTTCCCTCGCCAGCCGACGGGCGGGGACGAGGCAACTATGGCCCCATACTATATCATCGTGCGCTTACCCGGCGAACCGCAGGCCGAGTTTCTCCAAATGCTCCCGATGGTGCCGAGCCAGCGGCAGAACATGATTGCGTGGTTGGCCGCCCGCTCTGACCCGCCGGATTACGGCAAGCTGATCGTCTACGAGTTTCCCAAGGACAAGCTCGTCTATGGCCCCTTTCAGATTGAGGCGCTCATCAACCAGAACACAGAGATCTCCCAGCAGCTCTCGCTCTGGAACCAGATGGGCTCGCGGGTCATCCGAGGAAATCTTCTGGTGATCCCGATAGAGAATTCCATCTTGTATGTGTCGCCCCTGTATCTCCGTGCGGAGACAGGACAACTGCCGGAGCTCAAGCGGGTCATCGCGGCGTATGGCGACCATGTGGTCATGGACGAGACGCTTCCCGGGGCGCTGGCAGCGCTGTTCAAGGGATCCGCCCCGGCCTCCCCGCCCTCGGGGGCGCCAGCCAAAACGGCGCTCGCCGGCCCTGAGGCCGATCGAGCGCGGGAGGCCCTTAGCCACTACAATGGCGCTATGGAGCAGCTGAAATCCGGTAACTGGGCTGGCTTTGGTGCAGAACTGGACGCGCTACGACTACTCCTCGAGGAGTTGAGTCAGCACTCCGGTCATTAGCCCCCGCCGAAGCACCCTTCATCGTCCGGGCCCACTCTCAGACCGCGATCATTGAGAACGGCTTTCATCGTCGGAAACTTCATTGCTGGCAACGGCCGTGATACCGGCGATGCGGCGACCCCAGGTCCAACGGAGATCAATGTCTTCGGCGTCTCGCCGATCATCGGCACGGCAATCGCTCACAGGACGAGCAGGTCGATATCGCCGTCAACACGGTGTCGCCCGCCGTCGTCGATGCCCACCTAAACAATCTCCTCGGCAAGCAGATCGGGGTAAACAATCTGGGCACTGGAACGGTCAATGGCACCGAAACTTCGTGAGGATGCGCGAAAGGTCCAGGGTTCCCGAGTTGCACCTCGGTCTCCGGCTCGAACGTCGTTTCGACGCCGTTCCTGACACACTCGCCCGAGCCAGCCGATGAAAAACAGCGCTCAATCGACGAATGAGGCCGATCCCATAGAGCGAGGGCCGCAGATAAAGAAAACCACCGAGGTGAGCAAGACAATCCGTGCCAATAAACGCAAGGCCAAATTGAAGGCGAAACACCGCCGCCTGCGAGTGCGGGTGACTGCACAACCCTCAGGCCAGTTACTTCACAGAGGCACTGCTCATCTATCATCTGACCCCGGCGGTTCGCCCTGACCGCCCCGGACACCGCGTTTCGCGCCGAGTGATGGCTGAATTCATTCGCCTGGCTCCGGGAGACGACCGGAAGCAAACCGCAAATTGTGAATTCGCGACGGCCGTTACGCCCGCAACTATTGTGACCGAGGCAGGTGACAGGCGATGAAAAACGGACCTTCGCGTGTAAATTCCGACAGCCACATGACGACCCCTTCGGGGATCGGAAGCCCAATCTTTCTCTCGGTTGATGACATACTGCCCCGAACGTCGCAGCG
>DASXGD010000454.1:0-19366 GCA_036489245.1 Occallatibacter sp.
GCTCAGTACGTCGAGGAGTTCGTGCGCGGGCGGGTCTTCGAGGAAATGGCGGACCTGGTCGCAGAATTGCGCCACCAGGGCGCCCAGTTGTGGGCCGTCAGTTCCACTAACAAATGGGTCGTGGCCGAAGGGGTTCGGCCATTCGGCATTCCCGGGGAGCGAGTCCTGGCCGCTGAAGTCGCCGCGGCCGCCGGCATCATTGGCAGCCAAATCGTGGACGTGCCGACTGATGAAGGCAAGGCCGCCGCGCTCGCGCGTGCAGGTCTTACCCGGCCCGATGCCGTATTCGGCAACTCCGTGCACGACCTTGCCATGCTCGAAGTCGCGGCCCGCGCATTCCCGGTCAATCCTTCGCCCGCACTGCTCGAAGCCGCGACCCGCAAGGGCTGGGGCTACTTCCGGCCGGCAGCCGCCGAGGGCATCCAGGCTGCGGTTGACGGGGAATAGCCTCTCGTTGAGGAAGTATCGTAGGCACGGGGTATCGATTTGGACAAGGTGCTAGGCAACGCACACATTCTGCTAAGCTTGCGGACCCTGTAAACTATCCATGTGGAAGGACCTCAGCAGCTCGCAGGCCCGCGGACGCCTGGGCCCGCTCTCCGTTTCGTAGCCGCAGCGTTGATCGTCCGCGGCGGAGAAGTCCTGATTTGCCAGCGGCGCGCCGATCAGCCTATGGCCTTGCAGTGGGAATTCCCAGGGGGAAAGATCGAACACGGCGAGACCCCAGAGCAGGCGCTGGCGCGGGAGTTGCACGAGGAACTTGGCATCCAGGCCACAATCGGACCGCGGGTCACCCATGTTCGCCACAACTATCGCCATGGCGGCGCCGTCGACCTGCAATTCTTCGCCGTCCGCGAGTTTTCGGGCGACCTGGAAAACCGAATCTTCGCCCAGGTCCGCTGGACCCGGCTCGAAGACCTAACCGAATTTGATTTTCTGGCCGCCGACCGCGGTCTCATCCGCGATCTGGCCAGCGGCAAGCTGCTGTAAGACTCCCTCGAAGCACCTAGATTCCCCAGGACTGCACCCAGCGCGCAACCGCGAGCCAATTCTCACTCTGTCCGATTGGAATCCTGATCAGATATACAAACCCCAGTAGCGTGGCGCCGAAGAGCGTGGCGCGGTGCGCTTTGTGCGTCGACCAGAAATCGTAGGCCACGAGCAGAAGGACAAAGAGGCAAGAGATCAACGTGGCTCGTATCTGGTTGTGATAGACAAAGGCAAACGGCCAGCGAAAGAGGGCCGGCGGCATGAGGGCTATCGTAGCCAACAGAATGAGGCGTTTGTGCGCGTCCGGTTTGGAACGCAGACGAAACGCCGATCCGGCAAGTACGGCAAAGATCAGCAGGGCGGTAAAGGAATTGATCGAGAAGGAAAGAATCTGACTGGATGCGTGACTGCCTCGGCGAGCCAACGAGTCGGCGACGGCGAGAATCCCAAAGATGATGATCAGGACGGCCAGAAAAAACCCCGCGATTCCCAGCCGCCGATGAATTCCTACCCGTCGCGCCGAGACAAGCGTGGTCTGAATGAGCAGCAGGAGCATCCAGGAAGAAAAGATCGCGCCATGAACATGCAGGATGCGGCTGGGCAGGGGTGCGTTGAAGACGCCGGCGAGGAAATACGTATGGGCAAAGCCCATCGCGACCGTTGCCAGCATGAGCACGACCATCCCCGCAAAGAAGACATGGTCGTATCGGCGCCCCGGCAGGCGCCTGACAGACGGGACGGAAGCTCCCGAGAGTGTGGCCATCGCACCTCCCCGAAGGTGTTAAAGAAATCTGATGAGTCCCAGGATTTCTGAAGGAAACGGAAATAAGAGACGAGTATACGGGAGTAAACGCCTGTCCGGTGACGAATTTCAGTGCCCCGGCATCATTCCCCACAGCATCACCATCGTCATGCCGATCACGATGAGGCTCGTTCCCCAGGCAATCCCGTTCCAAAGCCGCGAATTCTTGTACTCGCCCATCAGGTCGCCGCGGTTGATCAGCAGCAGCATGAGAATGATGACCACCGGGAGCAGCACACCATTCAGCACCTGGGAGAGAATCGCAAAATTGATTAACTGCGCATCGGGAAGCACGAGGACGGTGAGCGACCCTCCGGCGATCAGCGCCGTATAAAGCCAATAAAAAATCGGCGCCTCTTTGAAGTTCTTGTCCACGCCCGACTCCAGGCCCAGCCCCTCGCAAACCGTGTATGCCGTCGAGAGAGGGAGAATGGAAGCCGCAAACAGCGAAGCATTGAACAGTCCGAAGGAGAAGAGGATAAAGGCGTAGTCGCCGGCCAGGGGACGCATGGCTTCGGCCGCATCCGACGCCACCTCGATGGCGCCCATGCCGTGAACCCACAACGTCGCCGCACAGGCAACGATGATGAACCACGCCACGATGTCGGTGAAGAAACTGCCCACGATGACGTCAAGTCGCGAAGCGGCGTAATCCTTGACGCGAATTCCCTTCTCCACCACCGAGGACTGGAGGTAAAACTGCATCCACGGAGCGATCGTAGTGCCTACGATTCCGATGGCCATGTAGATGTAAGACTTGCCCCGCCACACGCTTTCCGCCGGCAGTTTGACGGTGGCCAGCAGGGCATCATGCCAGCTGGGCTGCGACAGCACGCCGGTGAAGATGTAAGCGATATAGACAGTCGATGCGATCAGAAAGATCTTTTCCGTGCTCTTGTAATTGCCGCGCACCACCATGAACCACACCAGCAGAGCGCAAAGCGGCACGGAAATGAATTTGGGAACGTGAAACAAGTGCAGCGAACCGGCGATCCCGATAAACTCTGTGACCACATTGGTGTAGTTAACCACCACCAGCAGCAGCATCAGAACAACCGTGAGCCGCAGGCCGAATTCTTCGCGGATCAGATCGCTCAGGCCCTTGCCGGTAACCACGCCCATGCGGGCGCACATCTCCTGTACCACGATCAGCGCAATGGTTATGGGAATGATGGTCCAGAGCAGAGAGTACCCGAACTGGGCCCCCGCCTGGGAGTAAGTGAGAATCCCGCCCGAATCGTTATCGACGTTGGCGGTAATGAATCCCGGCCCGAGCACAGCCAGAAAGAGCAGTATCCGGGTTCGCCAGCGCCTGAGCATGCCTGAGCTTTCCTTGGGGATTCAATCAGAAACTCCTCACTGACCATAACAGGACAAACGCGGTAATGCGAAACCCGGATCGACCGGCAAATTGCACCGCGAAAGACGTAGCCGAAGCGGGTCGATCCACGATTCCCTTGGGCGCCGCGCCGCTCCTCGCCTTCCCCAATCGACGCTGAAAAAGCCATTGACGATGGATAGGTATATTGGTACATTGGTACCAATGAAACCAAAGCAAGCCCATCGCCAGCCCATCAGGATCGAACGTGTCCAGACCGGTGTCCGTATCGAAAAGCGCTTGCTCAAAGTGCTCAAAGCGGTCGCCGAATTGAAGGACTTGACGCTCGGGGATCTGCTCGAAGGAATCGTGCTGCACGCCTTCGAAAACAAGACGCCCTTTTCACCCGAAACCCTCAAGGCGATCGAGAAGTTCAAGGGGTTGTATGGGCTCACCCTGACCGCGGAGCAGAGCCACACCTTCGAGGAAATCGAGCCATGATCCGCGCTGCAACGCGACCCCTTCGGCCCATCGTTTTGACATTGATCGTCATGGGAGCCGCCGGACTGGCCGGCCCGCTTCCGGCACAGTCATCACCATCCGCCTCGGAGCCTCTCATGCACACCACTACTCACTTCGAACTCACGGTGCACGCCTCTCTTGCCGACGCCGCGCCCCTGTTTGGCCCGCAAGGCGAGCGTCCCTGGGCGGGCAAGCATTGGGATCCGCAGTTCATTCATCCGCGACCGGTGCACGATGAAGCGGGCGCCGTATTCACGGTGAAGCATGGCCTGTATAGCGCCGTCTGGGTGATCACGGAGTTCGACGTCGCGGCCCGGCACTTCCAGTATGCGTACTTCATTGCGGACCTGATGGTGACCACGATCGATGTGCGCTTCACACCCCTCGATCGAACCACCACGCGCGTGAACGTTGTGTACACGCGCACCGCGGTGACGCCGGCGGGCAACGACCATGTAGCCGCGATGACGAACGACGACAAAGGCGCGGGCAAGGAATGGCAGGAAGCGATTGACCGATATCTAACCGCGCGGAAGCCGGAGGCGCGACCCTGAATTGCTGCCGGTTATCGGGCCGCCTGTTTCGATCGAGCGCCGCGCCAGTAGAGGAACAGGCCCAGAAGGATAGAGGCCAGCGTGCCCCCAACGAGCTTGAGTTCGAAGGCGAGTTTGCTCGAAGCATCACCCGGCGGCAAAAGCGATAAAAAAATGCCGATCAGAATCACAACGAACCCAAGACCGCCCGAGATCCATACCCCGGTAATTCCTCCCGGGACCAGTACGGCGTGAGGATTATTGGTTCGATCCGCGCGGTGCGCCAGTTTGATCACGGCCGCGAACATATAAAGGAAGGGAATGAAGTAGAGAATGATGGCGGCGTCGACCACCAGTTGATAGGCCTCAGCCACCGTTGCGCTCTTGATCTGGCTCGCAAGCAGGATGATTCCGGAGGCGATGGCCTGCACAAGAATGGATACGTAGGGAGTCTTCCAGCGGGGATGAATCTTTCCAAAAGCCGCCGGCAGATAGCGATCGATGCCCACCACAAACGGTACCCGTGCGATCCCCGCCACGGTGCTGCCCACGCCGCCGGCATTGCCCACGGTAACCAGGACCGCTGCCACGATTCCGAGAAAGCCGACGCCAAGCGCGATCGATCCCAGGGTGATGGCGTGAAACACACCGCTCTGCGGATCGATGTCGGTTGCAGGCACAAGAGCGAGAATGGCGAACGTGCCGGCGATATACATAAGGGCTATCAGCGCACCGGCGCCGAATACGGCGCGGGGCAGGGTGCGGCGCGGGTCGCGAACTTCCTCGCTCATGGCCGACACAAGTTCGAGGCCGGTGAACGCAAACGCGATCTGAGACCAGAAGTTCACCGTGTCCCAGTTCCACGTCGGGAGCATGTTCTGAAATGTGAAATGGGTGGCGGAGCCATGGCGAAACGCGACCAGCGCAGCCACGCCCACCAGCATTACGAGCGGCACATACGTCCCTACGCCGCCGGCATTCTGAAGCCATTTGCCGATATTGAGCCCGATGATGTTCAGAATGACGGCGACCAGAAGTAAAGCCAGCGACACGGTGAGTTGAAAGGTGCGGTCCTCCGCGAGCGCCGCTCCGCGACCGCCGATGATGTAGGCGGACATGGAAGCGCTGGCCAGAAGCAGGCCGGGAAAATAGAAGACGGTATAGATCCAGTAGGTCCATCCGGCAACGAATCCATGAAACGGACCGAAGGCTTCGCGCGACCACACGTATAGCCCGCCCTCTTCAGGAAATCGCGAAGAAAGCTCGTTGATGACCAGGGCTCCGGGAACAAAAAAGAAGATGGCGGCGATGGCCCACAAGCTGATCGACGATGTGCCGTTGTGGCCGGCGGCTGCAATCCACCGCGGACCAAGAACAGTCGCGATGTTGAACAGCAGCACGTCCCAGAAGCCCATGGTTTTGCGCAATTGCGATTTTGAATCGGGAGAAGAGGGCGCAGGCATGGTCATGGCGTCACCGTTCACGCTTTGGGCTGTTCGGGACATGATACAGGACGCTGCTCCCCGACATCTGCGTGAATGCCGTGTGAATGGCGCGCGGGAATTTGCTGGTTGATCGCCGGGAAGGCAAACGGTACTCTTTCTGCGAGGAATTCATCTTGGCTTACAAATCATCGAACGGGAGAGACTACACCGGGCCGTCCCTGTCGCTGAGCGGCTTGCGCAAAACTTTCGGCGACGTGGTGGCCGTGGATCATCTTGACCTCGAGGTGATGCGCGGGGAATGTTTTGGATTGCTGGGACCGAATGGCGCCGGAAAGACCACCACCATCGAAATCTGCGAAGGATTGACGCCCCCCGACGCCGGAAACATGACCCTGTTGGGATTGAGTTGGAAAACCGCGGCCAAAGAGCTGCGCCAGCGCATCGGCATTCAGCTACAGGAGACGCAGTTCCCTGACAAGTTGACTGTCGAGGAAGCACTGCGCCTCTTTCGCAGTTTCTTCAAGCAGGGCATTTCAGAGGACGAGGCGATCCGCATTGCGCAACTCGAAGAGAAGCGCTCGGCGCGGGTGGGCGGCTTATCGGGAGGCCAGAAGCAACGGCTGGCCATGGCCTGCGCCCTCGTCGGCGATCCCGAGCTCTTGTTCCTCGATGAGCCCACCACCGGGCTCGATCCGCAGGCGCGGCGCCATCTTTGGGATCTCGTCGACGAGTTGAAAAGCGCGGGGCGAACCATCATCCTCACGACGCACTATATGGATGAGGCGGAGCGGCTGTGCGATCGCGTCGCCATCATGGACCACGGACGCATCATCGCATTGGGCACACCTCAGCAGCTGATCGCCTCCACGGGAGGAGACCACGTTGTGGAGTTCGCGATCACCAACGCCGATGCAACGCGAGGTCAGATCGATCCAGAGGCGCTCAAAGAAATACCCGGAGTGCAATCGCACCGCGTCGATGCCGGAGTGCACCAGCTGTCCGTCACAGATCTGCACACGACCGTGCCGCGCATCTTCTCAACGCTCACGCGGATGGGACTTCACTTGAGCGAGTTCCGCACCCATTCCGCTTCGCTCGAAGACGTGTTCGTGGGACTTACAGGGAGGAATCTGCGCGATGAGTAGGCTCGAGGAAAGTTCCCTTTACCAACTGACATCGACGAGGTTTCGCCTGTTCCTGCGCGAACCGGAAGCGATTTTCTGGGTGTTCATTTTTCCCATACTTTTGGCCGTGGGCTTGGGGATCGCGTTCCGGAATCGGCCTGCGGATGTATTGCCGGTGGGCGCCACCACCGCACAGTTGACACAGGCCCTCGCCGCGGACAAAGGGCTGTCCGCAACCACGATGGACGAAGCGGCAGGTACACACGCGTTGGCCATCGGCACAATCAATCTGCTTGCGATCGAGACCCCGCAGGGCGTGACTTACAAATACGACCCCACGAATCCGGATGCGCGCAGCGCGCGCCTGCTTGCCGAGGGCGCCATTCAGGTTGCGGCCGGGCGGAAGGATGCCGTCGCATCGCAAAATGAAGTCATCCACGAGACCGGCGCGCGTTACATCGACTTTGTGATACCCGGGCTGCTGGGGATGAACCTGATGGGCTCGGCGATCTGGGGCATGGGCTTCTCCATCGTGGAATCACGACAGAAAAAACTTCTGAAGCGGCTGGTGGCCTCGCCCATGCCACGCTGGCAGTACATGGCGTCGTTCATCCTTTCGCGCCTGGCAATGCTCGTGATCGAGGTCGCGGTGTTCGTGGGATTCGCGCGACTCGCCTTCGGGGTGCCGTTGCGCGGATCGCTTCTCGACCTGGGCATCATCTGCCTCATCACGTCGCTCTCCTTCTCGGCGTTGGGGCTTCTCATCGCTTCGCGCGCCAAAACGATGGAAGCCGCATCGGGTCTGATGAACCTGGTGATGCTGCCTATGTGGATTCTGTCCGGAGTGTTCTTCTCGGCGACGCGGTTCCCTGCGGTCATTCAGCCATTCGTCCGGGCGCTACCCCTGACCGCGGCCATCGACGCGCTGCGCAGCAACATGCTGCAGGGAATCGGGCTCAATCACCTGATGATGCCGATCGCAATTCTGCTGGCGTGGCTGGTGATTCCATTTGCCGTGACGATGAAGATTTTCCGCTGGAGGTAGGTCCAGCCAACGGACTGTGAGGAGAGACCAGATGAAGCAGACCCGTGTGCTGCTCTTCAGTGCGGCCATGCTTGCGGCCGTGCTTTCGATCAGGATCGCTGTGGCGCAGGCCGCGCCGCCGGCGGCTCCATCCCCCGACTCGCAGTATCGGCTGGGGCCGGACTCTCTGCCGCAGGAGGGCGTGCCGAAGGGCGAAATCCGCGGGCCATTCACCTTGCCCAGCAAGGTCTACCCAGGTACGCAACACACCTACTGGGTGTATGTGCCCGCACAATACGATCCAGCGGTTCCTGCCAGCCTCATGGTCTTCAACGACGGACAGGCATTCAAGAATCCCGATGGCGATATGCGCGCGCAGAACGTGATGGACAACCTGATCTATCGGCGTGAAATTCCGGTGATGCTGGCGGTGTTCATCAATCCGGGGCGGACGCCGGAGCAGCCCGAGCCAACCCCGCAGGAGTGGGGCGATCACACCACCAACCGCCCCACGGAATACAACACCCCCGACGACAAGTATGCGCGCGTAATTACCGAAGAACTGATGCCGGCGCTGGCGAGGGACTACAACATCTCCAAAGATCCTGAGCAGCATGGAATCGGCGGATCGAGTTCGGGCGCGATCGCCGCATTCATGGTCGCATGGGAACGTCCGAACGAATTCCGCAAGGTTTTAAGCAACGTGGGCAGCTTTGTGAATCTGCGCGGAGGCGACGTCTATCCAGAGCGCGTGTTGGCCAGCGAGAAGAAGCCGATCCGGATTTTCCTCTGCGACGGGCGCAATGACAATCGCGGCGTGCGCCCCGATAACCCTGTCTACGACCAGCGGCTAGATTGGTTTTACCAGAATGTTCGGCTCATGAAGGCGCTCACCGAAAAGGGCTATGAAGTGAATTACACGTGGGGGATGAATCTGCATGGGCAGAAGTTCGGAGGCGCAATTCTGCCCGACATGATGCGCTGGTTATGGCGCGATGGTCCGGTCTCGACCGACCCGAATGACAAAGTCGAACGCAGTTTTCGCGCGCCGGTCAACAGGAAAGCACAGTGACCCATCAGCCGCAACACTGTCCGCCCCTCACTGTCTGTAGATCCGTGATTCCCAGCCTTTCAGATGCAGCGTCGCAGTTCCGCTCTCATCGCCTTTGTAGTTGTCCACTAAAGGTTTGCCGGCCTTGATGCCCTCGGGCAGTGTGTACTCAATCGGGTCGGGCGAGAAGTTGTGTACCACCAGGTACTGCTCCTGATCGAGGGTACGCATATAGGCGAAAACCTGCGCGTGCTGGGGATCGATATCCTTGTAGTCGCCGTAGACGAACGCGGGCGTTTTGCTCCGCAGCGCAATCAAGCGCGCGGTGTAGCTGTAAACGGAATCGGGGTCGGCCACTTCCTGCGCCGCATTGATGCTCGTGTAATTGGGATTAACCGCAAGCCACGGCTTGGCTGCAGCCGTCGTGAAGCCGGCGTTGCCCGCGCCGCTCCACTGCATGGGGGTGCGCGAGTTATCGCGGCCGAAGCGTGCGCATTCCGCAATGAACTCGGCTTCCGTCATAAGGCCCGGGACCACCTTCTCCTTATAAAGGTTCTTAACCTCGATATCGTTGAACTGATCCAGTCGCGTAAATGGGTAGTTGGTCATGCCTAACTCATCACCCTGGTAGAGGAAGGCAGTGCCGCGCAGCGTGAGCAGCATCGTCTCCAGCAGTTTGGCGGAATGAACACGGGCCTCAGGCGTAGAAGTATCGCCGAAATTCGACACCAGGCGCGGATTATCGTGATTGGAAAGAAAGACAGTATCCCAGTCGGTCTTCGCCAGGTCGCGCGCGTGGTTGGCGTAGATAGCTTTGAAGTCAGGGAGCAACCACTTTCGCTCGCTATAGTGCTCGCCGCGGTTAATGCGAACCGCGTCGAAGTTGAACACCATGTTGAGCTCATGGCGCTCGCTGTTGACGATTCGCGGCTCCTCCTGGAGCGTGATGCCAATGGCTTCGCCCACCGTCATCACGTCGTACTTCGAGAGCACCTCGCGATTCATCTGTTGCAGATATTCATCGCGATGCGGACCGTTGGCCCACAGGCGCGAAGGATCCTTCAGTTGTTTGGCAGTCAGGTCGGGTAGCCCCGGCTGCTTGGAGATCAGCGGAATCACGTCCATCCGGAACCCGTCGACCCCTTTGTCGAGCCAGAAGCTCATCAGGGAGAAGACGTCTTCGCGCACTTTTGGATTGTCCCAGTTCAAATCCGGCTGCTTGGCTGCAAACAGGTGCAGATAGAACTGCTTCGTCGCCGGGTCATATTGCCACGCCGGGCCCGAGAAGTAGCTGGGGTAGTTGTTGGGGAGCAGCGGATGATCCGGGTCGGCGGCATTGGCCCGGCCGTCACGCCAGAAGTAGTAATCGCGATACGGATTGTCTTTCGACTTGCGGCTCTCGACAAACCAGTGGTGCTCGTCTGACGTGTGGTTGACGACGAGATCGATGATCAGCCGCATGTGACGCGCCTTGATGGCGGCCAGCATCTGGTCGAAGTCGGCCATGGTGCCGAACTCTTTCATCACCTTGCGATAGTCGCGAATGTCGTAGCCATTGTCGGCGTTGGGTGAGTCGTAGTGGGGCGATAGCCAGATGACGTTGACGCCGAGCTTCCTCAGGTAGTCGAGACGGGAAGTGATGCCCTTCAGATCACCGACGCCGTCGCCATTCGAATCCTGAAACGAACGCGGATAAATCTGGTACACGACCGCTTCCTTCCACCACTTGGGCGCGTAGCCATTGACCAGCCCGGGCGCAGCGGTTGTGGCCGCAGCCTGCTGGGCCGGCGCGGGGATTCCAGCGAAGATCGACGACAGGCCCAGGACGGAGATGAGAAGGAGAGAGCGTAGTGAAGCCAGCGTCATGTTGGGCTCCTGTCGTATGGTGATTTTCGACCAACAGAGACTATAGCAAGATCGATGAATCGGCGATGACGTAGAGGGAGCGGTGAGTCAGTAAAAGATGGAAGCCTTGACAGAGCGCGGGGCGCGCGGCTACAACACGACTTCATGACTTCGGAGCGAAAGGATAGCGCCATGACAGCGAAGGATCTTAGTGCGAATTCTGCGACGCGGCGAAAGCTGCTTGGGGCAATGGCATCGACGGGAGCCCTGCTGGGATTGGGTGCCGCCAGCGCGCCGGAACCCGGAGCGGCCGAAACGCCGGCCGATTCGCCTGAAAACCTGCTCGCTATGGCACGGCTGCGCAATTACAAAGCGCGCCGGTCTTCGAGTTGGGACCGCAGCGGCGGAAATGCCGATTCGGTGCCGGTTGCGGTGGGGCAGTCGGCGACCATCCTCGATGTGAAGGGTGCCGGCATCGTCACTCACTTATGGTTCACCATCGCTTCGGACGACCAGCATCATCTCAAAAACCTGGTGCTGCGCGCGTGGTGGGATGGCGAGAATTCCCCGTCGATCGAGGCCCCCATCGGCGATTTTTTCGGGATGGGACTGGGCGAGTATTTCACCTACCAGTCCGCGCTGCTGGCCGTGGCGCCGGTCAAGGCGCTGAATTCCTACTTCGCAATGCCGTACGCGACCGCCGCAAAGATCACGGTCACTAACGAAGGCAAGAAGAAGACCGACGCTCTTTACTTTGCGGCCGATTACGTAACCCTCGATTCACTGCCCGGAGATGTGGCACGCTTCCACGCACAATATCGGCAGGCGGCGCCGGCAAAGGGATGGACCGACAACTGGGGCAGCGAGTACGGCGACGACATCAACGGCAAGAAGAACCTGAACGGCGAAGGCAATTATGTCTTTCTCGATGCCACGGGGCGCGGACACTTCGTCGGCGTCACGCACGCCGTCGAGCAGAACCAGGAATTCTGGTTTGGCGAGGGCGACGACATGATCTTCATCGATGGCGACGCCATGCCCACCATTAATGGCACCGGCACCGAGGACTACTACAACGGCGCCTGGGACTTCAACGGCCAGCCCTTTGCCTACATGCACAACGGCGCACCGTACATTGTGGATGCAGAACGAATCGGCGGGCGATACTGCCTGTACCGCTGGCACACCGAGAGCCCGATCACATTTGAGAAGTCAATCAAGGTCACCATCGAACACGGCCACGCCAACCACCGTGCTGACAACTTCTACTCCGTCGCCTACTGGTACCAGACCGAGCCGCACGCACAGTTTCCTGCCCTGCCCGCCCCGGAGGCGCGCATTCCGCGCATCTTCCACGTAGGCGGCGCAGGCGCGGCAGATGTGCCGAAGAGCTGAATCTATCTTGCGCCGGCGGAATATCTAGGGGGCGCCTTCCACCGTGCGCAGAAGCTCGACAACCTTTGGTGCCCCGATCCGGCGATAGTCGGTCGACAGAAGTCCGTACATCTCGACTGTGTCGTATTTGCGGCCCGCCCCGGTGGATTGTGTTCCGTTGAGAGGCCAATAGCTCCACGAAATCTGCGGATTCTCTTTGAGTAATCGGATAAACAGCTTGAACCACTCGGCACCCCCGTCGCAGTCGAGAGTCTGGCAGGTGCCGAACTCACCCACCCACAAGGGAGTTGCCGGCTCAGTGTGCAGCAGAAACGTGGCGCGAGCCTCATATGCCTGCTTCAACTCGTCGAAGCTGGAGAAATTATGACCTTCCACTGCGTAGGCGTGGGGCGAATAGACCAGCCTGTGGGCCACGGGAAGCGTCACCGGCAGCTTGTCAAACCCGGTAAAGTTCGTGGAATACTCAGGACTCTCAACCATGATGAGGAGGTGCGGGTTGGCCGCGAGAACGGCCTTGCCGCCGCGCTCGGCCGCAGCATGCCAATCGAGCTTCGGATCAGGCCCGCCCCAGGCCGCGGAACTGCGCAGTTCATTCCTCAGGTCAGCGCCAATCACCCAGGGCTGCTTGTGATAGCGGCGCGCAATCGTTTGCCAGTCGGCAAGCCAGCTGGTTTCCGGATATTCCCGGTTGTACCAGAGCCCGTTGTTGTCGGTTTCGCTGCAACACCAATCCGCATTACTCATGTGGTTGTCGAGAATGACCAGAATGCGCGCGCGCGCCAGGGCCGTGATAACTGCGTCCATCACATCCATCGCGTGCTTGCCCTTGAACTGAGGGTTGGCTGCGACGGCATAGTCGGGCACAAGCGGATTATGTTCGAGCGTCTCATTGGCCCAGGGCAGCCGGACTGAATTAACGCCGATCTGCTGGATCTGCCCGACGATCGTATCCAGAGGAGCGTGATCGAGACCGCCGGCCACATACTCCCTCTGGTCGAATCCGTACCAGTTGACCGACGTCAGCCGCAGGGGATGACCTGCCGAATCCACAATCTCGTATCCCTCGGTGTGCAGTGGCGGCACAATCGTTGCTTGCTGACCGCACGCCGGCAACCGGGCAAGGCTCAGGATCCACAAACACAGAAAGAGTCTACGGACATTTGCTGAATGCATGGGCACGAGTATAGGCGATGGGATCCCTGCCCCCCCACGAGAACCGTCCCTTTTAATCTGAGCTCGATTGCGGCCAAACCGAGTTCTTTTAAAATACTGAAGTATTCACTTGACTATTTCCCAGATTCGCACGATACTGAAGTCGTTACTTCAGCTTTAACCACAAAGGAGATTTCCCCAATGGAACACCCCAAAGTCGTTCACAGCACGTTCGTCGTCGAGCGCAGCTTTCCCAAGCCGTCTGAAACCGTGTTCGCCGCTTTCTCTGACCCTGCCAAAGCACGGCGCTGGTACGGCGAGGGAGACGGTCACACTGTGGAAGAGTTCACATCGGATTTCCGTGTGGGTGGAACCCAGACCCTGCGCTACAAGCTCAAGGAAGGGACGCCGGTAGCTGGCATGACCATCAGCAACCAGGGTCGCTTCCAGGAGATTGTTCCCAATCAGCGCATCGTAACTGTCTCCACCATGGACCTGGAGGCGAAACGCATCCTCGCATCCCAGGTGACGATTGAGCTGCTGCCCAACGCCAACGGGACGGACCTCATCCTGACCCACCAGGGCGCGTTTTTTGAGGGTGGACTCACTCCGGAAATGCTCGAGGCCGGATGGCGTGGCCTGATGGAAAAACTGGCTGCGGAACTCGGGCAATAGCCCTCGATGAGCGACTCTAAAATCAATATCGACCGCCTGTTTCACGCCCTGGGGGACCCCACGCGGCGGGCGATGCTCGACCGGCTGAGCCAGGGGCCTGTGTCTGTGTCGGCCCTGGCCGCGCCGCTGGGCATTACGCTCACCGCGGTGGCGCAGCACCTCCAGATCCTCGAAGAATGCGGGCTGGCCCGGACGGAAAAGCTGGGCCGGGTCCGCACCTGCCGGATCGAGTCCGCTGGATTCAACGCCCTGGAGCAGTGGATCCGCAATCATCGCACTTTATGGGAACGGAGACTCGACAGGCTGGGGGCATTCCTGGCCGAAGAGGACGAGGCTTAGCGATCGAGGATTTTGCGATCGCCGCAAGGACCGGCTCGGACTGCCCGGGCTGTGGGACGGCGGCTGAGGTGAAGCTGAGCAGCGACGCGACCACGTCGGCGGCGCTATACGTCTCGCGGCCGGGAACGAGAAAGCCGGCGATGGTGTTCAGGTCGTCACCAACGGTGACCAGAGCCGGCTCCGCCGTATCATCGGGCCGGGTCTGCGCATGGCCAATGTTGGCCAGTAGCGCATTGCATAAACACTTTCGCCCGACCGTGTCTTCGATCTTGCCGCCTTTGGCAAGATAGTTGGCCACGGGCTCGGCGGAGCAGCGGTACCCGATCTTGTCGTCTGGACTGGCGTAGGGTTCACGCAGGTAGCCCAGGTCGCAAACCCGCTTCCGTTCCTGATACACGTTCAGTGAGGACGAGGTTCCTTCAAGTTGCGCGACCTTGAACGGAAACCCGGTCGGCGAGGCCAGCGGATCCGTAAAGACCTCGCCTGCTCCGGCCACGGCCTGCGAGAGCAATCGCTTCTTCAAATCCGGCCGCAGGCCCGATTCCTCGCTGAAGGCAAAAGCCGTGCCAACCTGGATGCCGGCCGCGCCCTGGTCGAGGGCGTCGCGAAGTTTTTCCGCATTTCCAAATCCGCCCGCAAGCCAGAAAGGAACCCCAAGCGCGCGCAGTTCGGCGATGTTCACGCGGTCCCGCTCGCCATAGACGGGTTCTCCCTCGGGGCTGAGCTGGAGTTTGCCGCGTGGGGGAGCGTTGTGCCCGCCGGCGGTGGGGCTTTCAATCACAAATCCGTCGACCCGGCCGCTGGCGCGTCGAAGCATGGTGGTGGCCAGAGTATTGGAGGACACGATGGCAAGGAACCGTGGCCGGGAAAGCGTGGGAAGAGGGCCCTCGGCAAATTCGACGGGATCGAAGTGCATCATCGTATCTTCGCCCTCACCCTGGAAGGCGCCGGCAACGGCGAGTTTATAGTCGGCGGGGCGGGCAGCGGCATACGCATCGAGCACCCCGGGAATATGGAGTGGAATCCCTGCCCCCATCAGCACGTAGCCCACGCCGGCCAGCATGGCTCCGTAGATCGACGAAAGGTGGGGCAGTTGGACCTTCTCAAGGAAGTTGATCCCGACCGGATTTTTGTGCCCTTCACGTGCAAGAAAAACTTCAACAAAATTGGCTACCATGCAGAGCTCAATCAGCTTGCGCGGATCCCGGCGCTGGTGCATGGGAGTCGTGGGGTAGGGAGCGTCCTTGGCCTTCCCACCCGGAATAAAGTACTCCTGACAGATCCGGCGCGCCATCTCCGGAAATGGAAATGCATCCAGTCCGCGGCGCATATGACCACCCCAGTCCCCGTCGGCGAGGCGGCGCACAAAAACCTGATCGAGCGCAGTGCCGGAAACGACGCCAAGCTGGCCGAGCCGTGAGACGGCCTGCGCCAAGCGCCAATTGGACACGCCGACGCCCATGCCGCCCTGGATGATTCGGGGAAATTGGATCATCCATCAATTCTTTCACATTTGCATATAAACAACAGGAAAATTAGGGGTTTTCGATCATATCGTGTGACGTAGCTCACATCAGATCCGGGGTAATGTACGTGGTCGAAGCTCTCAGTGTGTCGAGACTGCCATAATCCCAAACTATTACCAGGCTTTAAGGATTAGGGAGGTGTCTTTTCGGTTGAAACGGCGCCCGGCCAGGTGAGTTGGGAAATGTCACGCGCAAGCCGGATGTGAACATGAGCTCATTCCGCTTTTTCCCTGTGGGCGGATTGGTGACATACGTATCGCTCAAGTAGTTTTGCCAGCCGAACCATTTGATGATCCTGGTGACGGTCGTAAGGCTGAAGTTTGTGCGGTAGTTGCCTCCGGGATCCGTCAGATCGGGGAAATAAGCAAGATTCTGATTAACCGAGGTGCTGTTTCCCACCTTGATGTTCAATTCTTCGCCGACTTGCCCCGCCAGCAGATTGCGCTGAAATTCGTCATAATTCTCGCGCGTATAGTTGACGCCGCCGAGCACGTCGAGGGTCGCCCTGTCGCTCCTCAGGAGGTGGTGGCCGATGCCTCCGCCCAACACCGAGCGCAAATTCAGGTCTTGCAGACCGTCGCTCATGAAGTCTGCATTGCCGAAGACGAAAAAGCGCCGCGTGAAATCGCGGTCGAAAAACACGCCACCCCGCGTTTCGTCTGCCGTTGTGTGCGGCTTCGCATGGGGAAGATCATCAAAGGAACGAAGCAACGCAGCGTACACCGCAAGCCGGTTTTTGAAGACAGCGCGCGCGGCGCGGAAGGCTAATCGATAATTCTCGGTCTCGGCGTTTCCGCGGGTGAGGTCCATTCCCGCATCCAGACTACCGTCCCAACCGTTCAGAACGCCCTTCAGCCGGGATTTCTCATATGCCGTCTGCTCCGCGTCATCCCGTAGCGCCACAACACTCTCCTTGGGCTTCTCCAGCGCAGCGCCGGCATCGGTGACAATTTCCACTGTCTTCTCGCGCGCCGTCATTCTGCTCGCCAGGATTGTCGTGCCACCGAGATCTACGTGCAGCGGCTGGTCTGCGCGGATCTCCTGAACCTCCTGCAACAGCACTGACAACTCTCCAGCGACAGCCGTCCTGATCACCAGATTCTTGGCATCGGACTTGAGGATCGTCCCGGTCAGCCGGTCGCCATTCTTGAACGAGACCTGGTCGGCGAAAAGAAATGAACAGCCAACGGTGAGCAACAGGGAAACGACAATTTCGGGTCTACGCAAGGGACTCCTCCGTTTCGGGCAGCATTGAGTCCAGCCATCAGCTGGCTTGCGGAGCTGTCGATCTGGGATTGCGGCCGGCGATTTTGGCCAAGGCATGAAAAGTCGCTCCAGAAGAGACCTTGCAGGCGGCTTAAACCAGACTTTCAATAACCCGATGGAAACTATTGATATTTAGATAAGTTGCCGCCAGTGACCTGCAGAGTACAACCGCCTCTTCTGGAGGGCTGTCCGGCATCCATAGTTTCCGCCTAGCCCGGTGGGCTAACGAATGGATCACAACTTCTCGCGCAGGAAGCTGATGACGTGGTCGGCCTGCACCACCCCGACCATGCGGCCCTGGGTGTCGACCACCGGCAATGAATGGAGGTTGTACTTGTCGAACATCTCTGCCAATTCGTCCTGACTCATGTCGGCGGGACACGAAAGCGTCCGCGGTTCGGCAAGCACGGCGAGACGGGCCTCGGGTTGAGCCATCACCACGCGCGCCAGGCCGATCGAGCCGCGCAGCACGCGCCTATCGTCCAGCAGATATACCTCGGTCACGCTTTCTGGATCGCCATCGAAATTACGCAGAGCCTGCACCGCCTGCGCCACTGTTCCCCCCACGCCGACATAAACGAAGTCTGTCGTCATGGCTCCCGCTGCCGACTTCTCGTCGAATTCGAGAAGTTCTTCCACCTCATGCCGCTCCTCAGGCTCCATCTCCTCGAGAATGGCGTCCGACTGTTCTTCGGGCAGTTCAGCCAGCAGGTCGGCGGCAGCGCCAGGATCCATCTCCTCCACGATGTCGGCGATTCTCTCTTCGTCCAACTTCTCCAGCAGCGCCTTCTGTAGCTTGGGATCGACTTCTTCGAGCGTCTCGGCAGCCAGTTCCTCGTCGAGCGAGGTGAAAACCGCTTCGCGTTCCGCGGGAGCCAGGTCTTCAAGAATTTCCGCCAGGTCGGATGGGTGCATCTCCGCGAGTCGTTCGTACTCGATGCGCAGCTTGACCCGCCGCGCGGGATCAACCTCGATGACATCGACAAACTGCCACGGAATGCCATGCGCGGCGAAGCGCCGCGAAAAGGCCTCCAGCGTTGCCCGCGGCAGCACGCCCTTGAAGACCCGGCGGAGTGCCCCGCGCAGCCCAACCTCAACCTCGGCCACGCGCAGCAAGTGAGCCGCTCCGTGGCCAAGCCACTCGAGATCCACATCGTTCACACGGACAACTTTTCGGCCGTGTATGTCGATGATCTGACGGTCGACAAGGTCCTGCTGCAGGTAGATATAGTTACCCTCGTCTTTGAGCGGCACGAGGGTACCGGCGGAGCGCAGTTCGAGAGTGCCCGCCGGCGTCTCCATCACTTCCTGCGAGGGCACAATCGAGAGGCCGGTACGCGTTTTGAGTACCAGGCCCGCAACCTTGCCCGCATCCGGGCCGGTAGCCACTGCGATGTCTTTCAACCGTCCCCGCAAATGGCCCTGCGCGTCTGTGACCGGCGTGCCAAGCAACGCGGTCAGGCTTACGCGGGCTGAAGTGCGGGGCTGGTGCATGAGGAGAGTGTAGCCGGTTCGGACCGCGATTCGGCGACCCCGCTTCACAATCGCCGCTTCTGGCCTTCGCCGCGCTTTCACTGAACAGGAATTCGCTTGATTCAGTGCGCGATGGCCGTCGGTTTCGGAGCCCTTCTTGACACAATCAGCCCCAGCCATGAAACTTCGTGCAAGGTGGCTGAGGGGCGCAACAGGAGCGTAGAACTATTTTCTGCTCCGGAAGAGGCGGGTTCAGGACCATTTTGAGCGGACCGAAGGCAGGACGCCAGACAATTGCTCTGAAGTCGACGATGGACAGTGTCAACGAGGTTGAAGCCATCGCCGACAAATTTGCGGAAGAGGCCGGCCTCGACGAGGACACGCGCTTCCACGTAACCATGGCGGTGCGCGAGGCGACCGTAAACGCAGTGCTCCACGGCAACGAATACGACCCCTCCAAGCAGATCACTGCCACATTCGAAAACACCGGCTCGGATTTGGTGTTTATCATTACCGACCAGGGCAAGGGCCTGGATCCCGAAACCCTCCCCGACCCCCTCGCGCCGGAGAACCTGCTCCGCGGCACCGGCCGCGGCATCTTCATCATCCGGTCGTTTATGGATGAGGTAAACTTTCGACAACTGCACCCCGGAACCGAACTGACGCTGGTGAAACATCTCCCGCCGGCGGGCGAAAAAACCTAGGCACGACGGAGGCGGACATGGCTCATTTCCAAGCCATCGTCCGGGCAAATTGCAGATTCCTTTCAAGGCTGCCCCCCAAAGGTGCTATAACCGTAACGACTCGAAAAGGAGGAATTTCCGTGGCACTTACTATTGCTTCCCGTGAAGTGGACGGTGTGACCGTTCTGGACCTTAACGGGCGG
>DASXGD010000516.1:0-1940 GCA_036489245.1 Occallatibacter sp.
TCGGGTTTGAGCGCTTCCTGTACGGAGCGATAGGTCGCCTGGTAGCTCTTTTGCTCGTGGCCCCAACCTAGCCGGCACATAACCCGAAGGCCATTCGATTCGAGGGGCAGGCCGCCGGAGATGCCGCAAAGGAGCAGGATCTTTTCGGCGCCGGGGTCGCCAATGGTGGGAAACTGCTTGAGAGCCTTCTTGGCTTCTGCGTAGGGTTGGTTGAGGATCGAGTTCAGGTCCCCGTTGTACTGATCGAGAGTGATGCGTGCAATCTCCCGCCAGCGGAACACGCGCATCTCGGGACGCATGCCGCCGCGCAGGGCGATTGGCAGCAGAACCCGGTCGGCGGCGGCATCGATGGCCGCCGCATTCAGCCCTACCTTGTCTCGCAGCGTCTGGAAGACCTCCAGCCGTCGTTCATCGGGAAGCAGGTAACAGGCGTTCTCCCACAGGACAAGCTCGAATGGTCCCTGGGCCGGAGGGGCTGCGGGCGGGCCGTAGTAATGCCTGAGCCGCTCGATGATTTCGCTGAACGGGCGCATGAAGGTTCCGCGAGGATGAAACTCCGAAAGGGAACGGATCTATCTCGCGGAGATTGATGATCGCATTCTTCGCCCGCCGTGCTCCACAAGAAAAAACGGCGCATGGATCAAAACCTCGCCGGGTCGTTCCCAGATGGGAAACATCACGCCCCGCATACAGTCATAATCATGATGGAACCATGGTCGCTCCCGCCAAAATTCGACTCGATCTACTCCTGGTCGAGCGTAATCTTGTGCCCAGCCGCGAGCGAGCCCGCGCCCTCATCCTCGCAGGGCGAGTGCTGGTCAATGAGCAGAAGCTCGACAAACCGGGGAACTCCGTTCCCGGCGATGCGACGGTCCGGCTTCTCGGCGACGACCTGCCGTTCGTAAGCCGCGGCGGCATCAAGCTGTCCGCGGCCCTCGATAACTGGACTATCGATGTCCGAGATCGCGCCTGCCTCGACATCGGCACTTCCACGGGTGGATTTACCGACTGCCTCCTGCAGCGCGGAGCCGCGCACGTCACAGCCGTCGACACCGGCTTCGGCCAGATCGCGATGAAACTCCGCAATGATCCGCGCGTGCGCCTGCTGGAACGGACCAACGCCCGCTTCCTTCTGCCCGGAGCGCTGGCTGCCCCCGCGGATCCCGAACTCACTTTGCTGGTGATGGATGTCTCTTTCATTTCGGCCACACTGCTGATCGAGCCCGTCCTCGAGGCCGCGCCCGCACTGCGCGAAGCCGTTATCCTCATCAAGCCCCAGTTTGACGCCGGCCGCGAACACGTCGGCAAGGGTGGAATCGTCCGCGATCCCGCTGCGCATCAGTTGGCCATCGACAAGGTCGCGGCGCATATGCGCTCGCTTCACTGGGAAGTCGTCGAGACGATTCCGTCGCCGATCACTGGCGCCGAGGGCAATCGGGAATTTCTACTCTATTCGCGGCGCATCTCCTGACCACCGTTCCCTGATCACTGTCCACGGTTCAGTTACACTGGGACCGCATGCGTCGAGTCGCGATAGTCTGCAAGCCGCAGAAGGAAGAATTAGCCCGGATTCTGCCGGAGTTGATCGCCTGGCTGCGCCAGCGCGGCTACGAGCCCCTGCTGGATCACGAGGCAGGCGAATACACCAACGCCGCCGAATCCGTGGACCGCAGCGACATGCCGCTCTACAAACCGGAACTGATCATTGTTCTGGGCGGTGACGGCACTCTGCTGTCTGTCGGCCGCATCTTTGCCGCTGCCGGTACGCCCATTCTCAGCGTCAACCTCGGGTTCCTCGGATTTCTCACCGAGGTTCGCCTGGGTGATCTCTATGCGACCCTGGATAGCTGGTGTCGCAACTGCCACACGCTCGATGCGCGCGCCATGCTCCATGCCGGGCTGTGGCGGCAGGGAGAACTGCACTCCGCCTATGAAGCCGT
>DASXGD010000013.1:0-5637 GCA_036489245.1 Occallatibacter sp.
CCGGTCCATCGCATTGACGGCGTATGACGCCAGCAACACGCCAAACATCCAAACGCCGGCCCCCTTATTGCTGTTGCTGACGGACATACCAATCAACAATCTCTTCGCCCGTCCAGAAGATCACGTCAGCCTTTGCCTTCATATGCGCCAGCGCCTCTCGGAAATACCGCATGCGGTGCGGCACGCCCATCAGGTATGGATGCCCCACCAGCGCCATCACCCGCGCCGAACTCTCCGAATCCGCATACAACTGATCGAACTGATCGATCGCCCGATCCCGATACTCTTTCGCCGAATGGTGCTGCACCGCGATCATCGCGACGTCGTTAATTTCCTGCGTATACGGAATGCCGATCAATTCCCGCGACGCGGTCTTCACCACCACCGGCTGGTCGTCCAGCACGAAGTCAGCAATATACTCGTACCCCTGTTCCGCCAGAATGTCCGGAGTGTTCCACGTCTCAGTGAGCCCCGGCCCCAACCAGCCTCTCGGCGCACGTCCTGTAAAAGCGCGAATCGCTTCCGTCGCCTTCGCGATGTCGGCGTACTCATCGGCAACCTTTTGCATGTTCTTTTGACCGAATCCATGCCCCATGAATTCCCACTTGCGCTCCAGCGCCGCGCGCGCCACCGGCTCATAAGTCGAAATCGCCGACCCGTTAATCGCCAGTACCGCGCGAATCTGAAACTCATCCAGCACCTGCAGCATCCGCCAAAATCCCACGCGGTTGCCATATTCGTGCCAGGCCCAGTTCGGAATATCGGGAATCGGCGACCCGCCCGCCGGCGGCGTCAAAACCGTGCGCGCAGAGTCTCGCGCGGGTCCCATTCTTCAATGTTGATGATGACCCACACCACCATCCGCGACCCGCCTGGCAGTGTCAACTTCGGTCTGGATGGAATCGCGGAGTAAGGAACGCGGTCGCTCGGAAGCATTCCCCGATTATCGTGCCGGCAGATATTTCTTCGGAATCTTCAGCCCCATTGACCCGGCCACGGTGATCACGTCATACTTCGCCTGCAGCGAAATCAGAAGATGCGCCGCAAACGGCTCCATCTTGTAATCCTGCTGCAGCCACCGAGCCATATCGGTCGTCGCCATCTGCAGCGCATGGTCCAGCGGAGAAACGAATTCAGGCTGCGCGCCGATGCTGATCAGATATTCCGCGTTCTCCACCCGCGGTCCCGTCAGATTCGCCTTCTTCTGCACAGATACGCTGAACTCCACATCCATAGAAGTCTCCACACCATTGCCCGTCGCTTCCCCATCGCCCTGCAACGCATGACCGTCGCCAACATAGAGCAACGCGCCCGGATGATAGACCGGCAGAATTACAGTAGCGCCTTCCCGCACTTCGTTGTAATCGAGGTTCCCGCCGTAAGACCCTGCCGGCCCGGACGTCGGTGAAAAGTCGCCAGGCGCAGCCACCCCCACGCAGCCCAGCATCGGCACCGCCGGAAATTCCAGCTTCGCCACCTTGCTCGCCGGGTCGTTCAGCTTCACCGTATTGTGCGCCAGATCGATATCCCATTTCACAATGTTGTTGCGGCCCTTGATGACCTTGTCCGGACGGTCATTGCCCTTATGCAGTCCCTCAATCGCCTCGGGCAGAACCGCATACAAACCAAGCCTGTATGCCGTCGTTCCCCAGTTGCGGTTCAGCCGAACCTTGCGGAACTCCACATGAATGGCATCCCCCGGCGCGGCGCCTTCGATAAAGAACGGCCCGGTCAGCGGATTGCCCGATTCCGAGTGGCGAACCTTTCCCTCGAAATCCATCGCAGCCGAGTCGATCGTCTTCGTCACCACAACCTCGCCCGGCTTGATCCGCTTCAGTACCGGATTGGTGTGATTGAAGTATCGGTAATAAGTCTTCGGGATCAAAGGCGCGCTTTGCCCCCAGAGGACCGCCGTTGAGACGAGAAAAAGTCCGCAGATCCGTCGCATCCCTACAGCCTATGCGGGTTTCGCCCAAAATCCAATGGAAATTTTTATCCCACCGATATAATGAGTGCACAAAGATTCTCAAGGAGAAACGGAAAGAATGCGTCATTTCTACGTAGCAACACTGGCTGTCGCCGCCTGCCTTTCATTGGCCGCCCAGTCCCCCAAAGGCTGGAAGGTACGAGTCGATGAGAGTAAGAATGCATCGGATCCCGACGCTGCCGGCTCCGTCAAGTTCGTAACCATGGGCACCGGCTTCCATGCAACGAATCCGCAGGCGGCTGTTTACTTCAACCCTGCCAATACGGCGTCCGGCGCCTACACGCTGAAAGGCACCTTCGTCCTTCAGAAGCCCAGCGGGCACACCAACTACTACGGTCTCGTGTTTGGCGGAAGCGGCCTCGAAGGCGCGAACCAGAAATATTCGTACTTTATGGTGGCGCAGAACGGAAGCTGGATGATCAAAACCCGCGACGGCGAACGCACCGGCGATGTGGGCAGAGCCGTTAACGACGCAGTCAGGAAGCCGGATGCTTCCGGCAAGTCAACCAACGCTCTCGAAGTTCGCGTTGGGGCGGATAAGATCGACTTCGTAGTCAACGGAACCGTAGTCAACAGCCAGCCGAAGTCCGCGCTGAAGACCGATGGAATCTGGGGCGCCCGCGTCAATCACCTGCTCGAAGTCCACATTGCCGATCTCGGCGTTTCGAAGTAGTTACCCTCGTCCGCGAAAGCGGTCCATCTCCCGGCGGTTGCGTTTCGAAGGCCGCCCGGGAGGTGGAGCATCGAAAAATCCCAGGTTCTTCCGATCCTCGATCAGTTGCGCTCTCCGCTGCCGGCTGGTTTCAGTTTCGCGGTAAAGCAACTGCGCCACCGCCGCCGGCCCTCGCATATCGCTTAACCCAAGCACATCCACCTGAAAATCCCCGCCCTCGTTTTTTACTTCGAGCAGATCCCCCACCTTAACTTCCTTAGCCGGCTTAGCGGGCTGTCCATTGCACTGAATTCGCCCCAACTCGCAAGCATGCGTCGCCAGCGACCGGGTCTTAAAGAACCGGGCGGCCCAAAGCCATTTATCGATGCGCAAGCCAGTGAACTAAACCGCTTCGCGGTACTTCACTGCGAGCGGGGAGCTCAATAGCCTGCGGCAGCAAGGAAGGGGACATCGGGGCGGGCTGATGATTGCGAAGCGGCAGCTTCTGAGAAAAACTGGCAAGAGCCTGCGACAGCAGGCCCAAACCTCTCAGGAGCTAACCATGACGCCGCTTCGCAAACGCATGCTGGAAGACATGCTTCTCAGGAACTTCTCCGAAAATACGCAGAGAAGTTACGTCCATTATGTAGCCGATTTCGCGCTGCATTACAACACCAGTCCCGACCGGCTCGGACTCGAACATATTCGCGACTACCAGGTTTACCTGGCGGAGCAGCGACAGCTTTCGCCGGCCAGCATCAATACCTTCGTTTCCGCCGTGCAGTTTCTCTACACCGTGACCCTGGAAATGCCGTGGGGGGGCAATCGGTTCGTGCGCATGAAAGTGCCCGAAACACTGCCGGTCGTGCTCGACCGGCAGGAGGTCGAGCATCTCTTCCTCCATGTCGGTTTTATGAAGCATCGGGCCGTCCTGATGCTGTGCTACGGCTCCGGATTGCGCATCTCCGAAGCCGTCTCGCTCCAACCCGAAGATATCGATTCGGCCCGTATGCTGATCCGGGTGCGGAAAGGAAAGGGCGCCAAAGATCGCTATACCGTGCTGAGCGCGGGCATGCTGAATGTGCTGCGCCGTTACTGGAAGGCGCAGCGGCCGGTGGATTATCTTTTTCCCGGTATGGAGAAGGGCACGCATCTCAGCGCGGCCGCCGTCCAGCAGGTCTGCCGCGACGCCTGCCGCATGGCCGGCATCGAAAAGCGCGTTACACCCCATACACTGCGTCACAGCTTTGCCACCCATCTGCTGGAGAACGGAACCGACACGCGTGCCATTCAGGTTCTGCTCGGCCACAAACGCATCGACACCACTGCGCGCTATACCACCGTCACGCCCCGCACTATCTCGAACATCGCCAGCCCGTTCGATGCCCTGAGCCAGGCCCCCGGCAGGCTGCAGCCCGGCCTCAAAACGCTCCGGCCCCGCCGCAGCAAGCCGGCGGCCGATTAACCCGGAAATCTCACGAGTCAGGCCATCCCTTGTCCCGCCCGGCTTTCGAGCTGGCGGACATTTTCCGGCAGCACGGGCCCCGCTATCGCGCCACGCGCAGACTGCCCCGACAACAGCTGCGAGTCATGCGCGCCATCGAACTGTGCCGCACCTCCGCGCTCGGAGGTCACACCGAAAAATGCACCCGCTGCGATTACGCGCGCAACAGTTATAACTCCTGCAGAAACCGCCATTGCCCGAAATGTCAGGGCGCCGATCGCATCCAGTGGCTGGAAAGCAGGCAGGCAGAACTATTGCCAGTCGAATACTTCCACGTTGTCTTCACGCTGCCCGAACCCGTCGCCCGCATCGCCTTTTACAACCAGCAAACCATATACGGCATTCTGTTCCGCGCCGCGGGTGAAACCTTGCTCACCATCGCGCGCGATTCCAAACATCTGGGCGCTGACATCGGCTTTTTCGGCATCCTTCACACCTGGGGCCAGAATCTGCTGCATCATCCCCATGTTCACTTCGTCGTCCCGGGGGGCGGAATCGCTCCCGATGGCCAATGGGTCTCATGCCGACCCGGCTTTTTCCTGCCCGTGCGCGTGCTTTCGCGCCTGTTCCGCAGGCTCTTTCTCGTTGCTCTTCAAAAAGCTTTCAAAAACAAACAACTCCGGTTTTTCGGCGACCTGACGGCGCTGCGGGCTTCGGCCGCCTTCGACGCCTGGCTCGATCCACTCCGCGATTCCGAATGGGTCGTCTTCGCGAAAAAACCCTTTGGAGGACCGCAAACCGCCATTCAGTATCTGGCCCGCTACACCCACAGAGTCGCCCTGTCCAACGACCGCATCACCGGCATCTCCGACAGCGGCGTAACGTTTCGCTGGAAGGACTATCGTGCCCACGATCGGCATAAGACACGCAGCATGACCATCGACGCCGATGAGTTCATCCGCCGGTTTCTGATCCACACGCTTCCACCGGGTTTTCAGCGTATCCGGTACTTCGGGCTGCTGGCGAACCGGCATCGTATGCAGAATCTCGACCGTTGCCGCCGGCTGCTCACTTCGGCAGCAGCCGAACTGCTTCCCTCCATCGCTCAGTGTCAGACGGCGCGGTGCGATCTGAGCGTGCGCGAGCCAGATCGCTGTCCTCAGTGCCGCCTCGGAATCCTTGTTCGTGTCGCTCTTGCCGCCACGCCTGCGCCGGACACCTCATGAGACTGCCGGCCAACGCGGTTTCCCGCTCTTTGCCTGTTCGGCATCGCGGCGCCGCAGTGTGCGCAGCCGCAATCCAAACCCGTCAGCAATCCCTTCCGCCCGCTCCACTGCCGCTTCCACCACCTTCGAACTTCTCGCCAGCCCTCATCGGCACTCGGAAACGACACCCCACTCAGCGCCGAAGCCCGCTCTCGTTCCACCAGACTCGTTGTACCGGCCGCATTCAAACTCCATACCTGACGCTGTCTCTGGCGGTTTAGCTCACTGCACGTTCTCATCAATCAGTCGGCCCCGCCAGTCTCTCGCCACAACATTCCTCTCCGCCTGA
>DASXGD010000018.1:0-4017 GCA_036489245.1 Occallatibacter sp.
GCCAGCCTGACCTTCGAACTCGACGCCAAGATCCGGGAATTTCAATCCGCCCTCGAGAACCTGCTCGGCCTGGAGTTAGAAGCATTCCGCACCAGCGAGTCCGCCGTTCAGGGCGGCGGCTTCCGGGGCAACTCCGCCGACGAGACTCCGCGCAGCGTTTCTCCGGGCGAGGAGTTCAAGGTCCGCGTCCATCTTTCCGGCTTGTCCTCCGACGTCCACCTGGTAAAAACCTGGTTTGAGACTCCACCCAATGAAGGATGGAAGGCCGGCGTGCGGCTCGGTGCAGACGGCAAAAATTCGGCAGGCGCGGCTTCGAACAGGTCCGAATCGGCGCTGGTTTCCGACGCCATCTTCTCTTTGAAGGCGCCCGAAGACGCCCAGCCGACCCAGCCGTTCTTTACCCGTCCCTCCATCGAGCAGCCGTACTACGACATTTCCAGGCCTGAGTGGCGCTTGCGATCGTTCGCTCCCTATCCAGTCGCGGCATGGGCGGAGTTCAGTTTTGACGGGGTCCCCATCCGCCTTGGTGAAGTCGTGCAAACACTGCAGCGCGCGACAGGGCAAGGCGGCTTCTACGAGCCGCTGGTAGTCACGCCCGCGATCGGGGTGCGGGTCGACCCCGAGGCCCGCATTCTGCCCGGCGACGGCAGCGCTCTTCCCGTGCACGTGACCGTGCATACCCAGGGAGCCGCGGAAGGTTCAGTGTCTTTGAAAGTTCCTGACGGGTGGCGCGCTGAACCGTCCGAAGCGCATTTCAAGCGCACCGCCGCGGGCGATACGGAGCCCATTCTTTTTTCAGTGACTCCCTCCGCGGCTCAGTCGGCCGCCTACAACCTGGAGGCCGTGGCGCATTCCGGCGACCGCATGTATGAATCCGGTTGGCGGAGCGTCGGCTACCCGGGATTGCTGCCCTATGACATTTACAAGGCTGCCCAGTTGAAGACCCGCAAAGTAGACGTAAAGCTGGCGCCTGGTTTGCACGTCGGCTACGTCATTGGAACCGGCGACCTCGTCCCCGAGGCCATTGAGGAACTCGGCGTCGAGCCGCACCTGCTGTCCGACTCAGACCTCAGCACCGGGGACCTCTCGGCGTGGAACGTGATCGTTATCGGCATTCGCGCCTATTCGAATCGTCCCGTATTGACGGCCGCGCAGCCAAGGCTCGACGAATTTGTGCGCAAG
The DNA here is from genome assembly GCA_036489245.1 of Occallatibacter sp. GTDB lineage: Bacteria > Acidobacteriota > Terriglobia > Terriglobales > Acidobacteriaceae > Telmatobacter. Next base: position 1,183 of record DASXGD010000018.1, read on the forward strand.
GGCGGAACCCTGATCGTGCAGTACCAGAGTGCGAACTTCCCTGCCCCGCTTCCCCTCTCGATGAATGGCCGGATGCCGGAGCGCGTCGTGGACGAGGAATCTACCGTGAAGCTTCTTGCGCCCGGGGACCCGCTCATGAAGCAGCCCAATCAAATCACCGTGGCCGACTTTGAAGGCTGGGTCGAAGAGCGCGGCCACTCCTTCCTCGACACCTGGGACCCCGCCTTCACGCCGCTGACTGAAACCGCCGATGAGGGCCAGGACCCGCAGCGCGGCGGACTCCTGGTGGCCCATCCGGGCAAGGGCACATATGTCTACGTCGCGTACGCCCTATACCGCCAGTTGCCCGAATTAGTTCCCGGAGCCTATCGCTTGCTGGCCAACTTGCTCAGCGCCGGAAGGAGCTGAACCGGGAGCCGCGCCAGTGACTGCAACGGTGGCTGTCCTGCCGTGACAATTCCACGCGGCCGAGTTGTCAGCTCAATTTGAATGAGCGCAATCCACCGTGCTCGCTGACCGATAACCCCGTTGGTTAGCAATCGTATAGCCGTATTAAAACTCTGTGAATTCGTCAAATATTCATCAAAGTCTGCGAGGCTTTTTCTGGCACGCAGCCGGGGAAAGTACCGCTCATCCGAACTCATTTTTCTCCAGCTTTCCACCACATCTGCCGGGCGAAAACGATTCAAGGGAACCGGTTGTCGGGTTTCGCCTGCATTGGACAAAAAGCCCGTTCGCGGCACGGAGCGCGAACCTGAACGACCTCGAAGACACGAGGACAAGAGAGGCCCAATGAACTTGAGACTCAAAACGGCTGTCGCGGCAATTCTGACAGTCAGCATGGTCAGCACGTATGGCTACGCAGCCGATGGAACACCCAAGAAAGCCAAAAAGGCGCCCCCGGGACCCTCGGTCCAGGATCAGATCGACGGGCTACGCCGCGATCTGCAGGGACAGATCGACGGCCTGAAGCAGCAATTGTCCGATAAGGACACTCAGCTGAAGCAGGCGCAGCAGGCAGCGGCCGATGCCCAGGCGGCCGCAGCCAAAGCCCAGGCGGCCGCCGATGCACAAAATCAGGCCGTCACGGCCAACACCACCGCGGTCGGCACTCTCGAATCAACTGTGACGGATATGAAGGCCGCCAACGCTTCGGCGGTTTCGTCGCTGTCCGACGAGCAGGCCGCGATCAAGAAATCGATCGCCAGTCCGAACGTTCTGCACTACAAGGGGATTTCCCTGACGCCCGGCGGCTATGCGGCGGGTGAAACGGTGAACCGCACCAAAGCCACCGGCGGCGACATTCCCACCGCCTTTAATGCGATCCCGTATGAGCACGCGGATGCCTACAAGCTCAGCGAGTTTTACGCCAGCGCCCGGCAGTCGCGCGTATCGCTGATGGCCGAGGGCAAGGTCGACTGGGGCACGCTGCGCGGCTACTGGGAGGCTGACTGGCTGGGCACCGGCATCAGTTCCAACAACAACCAGTCGAACAGCTACGTGCTCCGCCAACGCGTCATCTGGGCACAAGCGGAACTGAATAACCACTGGGCGTTCACGGGCGGCCAATTGTGGTCGCTGGCAACCGAAGACAAGAAGGCCATCTCCAACCTGTCGGGCGATATCATGACCCCGCAGACCATCGACCCGAACTACGTTGTGGGCTTTGTTTGGACCCGCCAGTACGGCTTCCGGGTCACCAAGACCCTGAACAAGCTCGCCTTTGGCGTGGCCGTCGAAAACCCGCAGCTGCTGTACACCGCATCGCTGGCCGGCAACACGCCCTACGCCGTTCTGGGCAGCGCGGGCGCCAATGGCGGCAACTACAATGCAGCCATCAGCACCGTCGCTGCGACCACATACGTCCAGAATTACGTGCCGGCGGGTCCCTCCAGCTACATCCCCGTCTACAACACGGTCACTGCGAACAGCAACATCGCCAACTACTCGTTCAACTACGCCCCCGACGTTATTGTGAAGGTTGCGATCGATCCTGGATTTGGCCACTACGAAATCATCGGAATCGGCCGCTTTGCTCATGAGACGGTCTTCCCGGGCGTCACCACCGACAGCCTCAAGTATGGCAACCAGAAGGATGTCACGACTGGCGCTGCCGTGGTCGCGTCTGCCACCTCGGCCGGAAACTTCGGGAACACCCTGGCCATGGGCGGCGGTGCCGCCAGCTTCCGCATACCGATTGGAAAGATGGTGAGCGTGGGCGCAAAAGGACTGTATGGACCGGGAGTGGGCCGTTACGGTGACTCGACCCTGTCCGACGCCACCGGCAATAGCTGGGGCGGCCTCTCGCCGCTGCACACTGGCTCAGGCTTGGCTACTGTGGAAATCAATCCCAACGCGCGGTTGGCCCTCTACTTCAACTACGGCATCGACTACGCGGGCCGCAACGACTGGTCCAACCCCGCCTCTACGACCCTGGGCAGTCCCGCCGCAACCTTCTGCCCCACCGGCTTTACCTCACCTTCGCAATGCACCACCAAGCCATCCGCAGCCCTGATCGCCGCGGGAGGCACCTGGGGCGGTCACTGGGGCACGCCGTCCACTGCGCCGGTGGGCTACGGTTCGCGCCTGCTGAGCAATACGTCCTGCAATACCTACGGCAATCCAGGTTTCAGCGGCGGCTCCACCGATTACTATCCTGCCGGCTCCTGCGGCGCCAATACCCGCTACGTATCTGAGATCGTCGCCGGTTGGTGGTACGACTTTTACCGGGGAGACCGCGGACGGCTCCGGCAGGGCTTCCAATATGGCTACGCGGAGCGCACCGGCTGGTCGGGAGCTCCGGCGACCCCGGGTGGGCCCGGCGTCGGGGCCAAG
>DASXGD010000255.1:0-3722 GCA_036489245.1 Occallatibacter sp.
GGCTTTCCAATTTGCGATTGCGAAGCGGCCCGGGAAGGCGTTAAGGTGGCGAGGCGCGTCCGATGACTGTATCTACATGAATTCCCAGGAAGCTCGAACTATTGGCGCTGTCGATATCGGCGGCACAAAGATCGCCGTGGGCATTGTGGACGAGGCCGGCAAGGTGCTGGCGTCGGACGAATGTCCTACCGATCAGGCCAGCGGGTTTGGATCGGCCGTCGAGCGCATCGAGCGCATGATGCGGGGTTGCGGACAGCGAGCGGCCGCCTCGATTGACGGAATCGGCATCGGGTGCACCGGTCCGGTCTACCCACACAGCGGCGAAATAGGCGAAGTTGAATTCCTGAAGACCTGGAAGGGCGCCAACCTGATCGAAGCGTTCGAGTCGCGATTCGGGGTGGGCGTGGCCCTGGAAAATGATGCCGATGCGGCCACCCTGGGCGAGGCTTTCTGGGGAGCCGGCCGCGGCAAGGCGCGGATGCTCTACGTAACTGTAGGGACCGGCATCGGGGTTGGAATTGTCCTGCGCGGTCAACTCTACCGAGGCGTCGATGACTTTCATCCGGAGATCGGCCACCAGGTTATCGACGCCACCGGGCCGCAATGTTACTGCGGCGCGACGGGCTGTTGGGAGGTTCTCGCGCGGGGACCGGCCATGACCGAGTGGATGGAGGCGCATGCCTCGACCGAGGCCGCCGGCCTGAACCTGAGCGCGAAGACGATCTGTGAAATGGCTGTCGCGGGGCACCCGCTGGCCAAAACGGCGGTGGATCGCGAAGCGCACTACCTCGGGCTGGGCCTGGCCAACCTGGTCATCATCTTTTGTCCGGACGTGATCGTTCTGGGCGGCAGCGTTATGGCCAGTCTGCCGCTCTTCATCGACGGTATCCGCGAGGAGATTCGCCGCAATTGCGGCCTGGTTCCCTTCGAGCGCACGGAGATTCGTCTCTCTTCGCTTGGCCCGCAGGCCGCGATTGTGGGGGCCGCCCGAACCTGGCATCACCGGTTTGTCGAGAAAGGAGTCTCCAGTGTCGCTCAATCCTGAGTCAATCCGGGGCCGGTATCTCGAAGATCTCCTCGACCAACCCCGGGCGTTGCAGGCCACCTGGGCCGGTCTGCGGAATTCGCCAGTATTCGATGGGATCGAGCGCTCCTGCGGACGGGATCGCTTTGACCGCGCCGTGCTGACGGGAATGGGCTCTTCGTTCTTCGGCCTCCATCCGCTGGCGATCGAACTGGCCGCCCACGGCTGGACGCCGCTGCTGATGGAAACCTCGGAGCTGATCCACTACTATCCGCACCTGCTGTGCCCCACCACGCTGGTCGTGGCTATCTCCCAGTCGGGCCAGAGCGTAGAGACGGTACGCCTGGTGGAAATGAACGCCCAGCGGGCTACTATCATCGGCGTCACCAATCACGCGGAAAGTCCGCTAGCCCGGCAGGCGCATTTTGCCGTGCTGTGCGCCGCCGGAGAAGAGTATTCGGTCTCCTGCAAGACTTATGTCTGCGGGCTGATGGCGCTGCGAATGGTGGCCGCCGCTCTTTGCGGTCGCGATCGGCAAGAACGCTCAAGAGATCTCGCGGATGCGCATCCAGCTGTCGAGGGCTACCTGCGGAATTGGACCGCACACGCGAGCGAATTCGCCGAACTGCTTCACGACGCACGCCATCTTTTCCTGGTCGGGCGCGGAGAGTCGCTGGCTGCAGCCGAGACCGGGGCGCTCATCATCAAGGAGTCGGATCATTTCCACGCCGAGGGCATGAGCAGCGCGGCTTTCCGCCATGGCCCGTTCGAAATGCTCGAACGCGGGGCTTTTGTGTGCGTGTTTGCGGGGGATCGGAAAACGTGGTCGCTGAACGAAGGTCTTGTGCGGGACCTTGCGCACACCACTGCCCAGGCAGTGTGGATTGGCGGCGATGCAGGCCGGAACGCCTGCCGGCTGCCGGAGGTCCCTGAGATCCTGAGACCGATCGTTGAAATCCTGCCGGTCCAGATGATCACGCTGGCGCTGGCCGCGATCGCCAACCGTGAGCCGGGAAAATTTGAGCGTGCGACCAAGGTCACGGTGATTGAATAGGCTGGAGGTCCAAATGGGGGTGGGTGTGCGCCGAAACTACTTCATCGTGGGCCTGGTGTTTCTGGTGTTTTTCGTGTTGTCGTTCCTCACCAACATCCTGGGCCCCATCATCCCCGACATCATCGACAGCTTTCATGTCAGCCTGGGCGCGGCCGCTTTCCTGCCCTTTTCATTCTTCCTTGCCTACGGGGTCCTGTCGGTTCCTGCCGGATTTCTGGTCGAGCGCTTCACCGAAAAGCCGGTGATGCTTGCCGCTTTCCTCGCCGCCCTTGCGGGGGCATTGGCCTTTGCAATTCACCCCACCTACTGGGTTTCGGTGGTGTCCCTGTTCACCATCGGGGCCGGAATGGCCATGCTGCAGGTGGCCATCAATCCGCTGCTGCGCGTTGCCGGGGGCGAGGAACATTTCGCATTCAATTCTGCGTTTGCCCAGTTTGTCTTTGGAGCCGCATCGTTTATCAGCCCACTGATCTACGCCTGGATGGTGAATAACCTGCCGCACGCGGCCAGTCGCGGATTTCTGCTTCAGGTTATGGCGCGGATCACCCCGCGTGATCTGCCGTGGGTTTCGATCTACTGGATCTTCGCCGCCGTTTCCGCGGCAATGACGATCCTTCTTGCCGTCATTCGCCTCCCGCGCATCGAGCGAAATGAGGAAGAGCAGGCCGGAACCATCGGTACCTACGTGGAGATGCTGCGCCGCGGGATGGTCTGGCTTTATTTCGGGTGCGTGTTTGCGTATGTCGGATCGGAGCAGGGAACCGCCGACTGGATATCCAAGTTTCTGTCCGAGTACCACGGCTACGATCCGCACACGACCGGTGCCGCGGCCGTCTCCTGGTTCTGGGGACTGATGACGGCGGGGTGCTTTGTGGGAATGATTCTGCTGAAAGCCTTCGACAGCCGACGAGTGCTGCTCGGATTCTCGCTTGGCGCGCTTGCTGCCCTGAGTGCCGCTCTGTTCGGTCCCGCCGGTGTGGCTCTGTATGCGTTTCCGATGATCGGCCTCTTCGCCTCGATCATGTGGCCCACGATCATCTCCCTGGCATTGAACTCGGTGAGCGAACATCACGGTTCATTTGCCGGCATTCTCTGCACCGGCATCGTGGGCGGCGCTCTGGTTCCGCTGATCATCGGCCGCCTGGGGGACCTGGTGGGCCTGCGCTCGGCCATGATGGTCCTGTACGTAAGTTTCGGGTGCGTGCTCAGTGTGGGGCTGTGGTCCAGACCCATCATCACCAATGCGACGTTCGGGGCGAAACCGCAAAATGCGGTCGCCAAATGATGGCCACCGCTCCGGCATGATTCCCGATGAATTCAACAACCGGCGTGTATGATCAGCCTATCGACCAACCCCAGATCCGCGAGAGCAGAAAGCACATGAATTCCGCCATCAGAAAGCTCCCCGTCCTTCTCGTTTTTGTGATGTTGTCCAGTGCGTGCGGCTTCGCGCAGAAGGTCAAAGTCGGCTACGACAAGAACGCCGACTTCTCCAAATACAAAAGCTATACGTGGCATGCCCCGGCCATCACGCAGACCAGGCCTCTCCTTACTGCCAACGTGATCGGCATGATCCAAAGTGAGCTTCAGGTCAAGGAACTGGTGAGCATGGACCAGGGCGGGGATCTCACGCTGATCACTCAT
>DASXGD010000044.1:0-4962 GCA_036489245.1 Occallatibacter sp.
GTACCCAGGTTCCAGGCTCCTACTTCCAGCACGATCTGTCCGGCGGCCGGCGCGCCCAGGCGTGCCAGTTGCTTGAGCTTAACCAGACTGGGTCGCGCCCAATGCTGAAAAAGCGGGTGGCCGCGCCGGCGTTCATAGTGCCAGGCGAGGCCGATGAGAGCGGCGGCCATTGAGATTCGCGCTACGCAGGTGGACAACGCCGAGCCGTTGACCCCCATAGCGGGCATGCCCAGCTTGCCGTAGATCAGCACCCAGTTGCCGAACCAGTTGAGCAGGTTGGCGAGTACGTAGGTCAGGGTCAGCAGGCGAACCTGCCCCACGCCCTGCAGGTAACGCCGCGCAGCCCCATAGAGCAGCAGGGGCAGCGTTCCGAAATTCAGGATGCGCAGATACGAACCGGCGGGGCCCGCCACTTCCGGCGTAACCCCGGCGCGCGCCAGTCCAAAGCTCGCAGCCGCAATCAATACCATGAGGGGCGGGGTAACGATGCAGGCCAGGTAGACGCCCTGCGCGAGCCAGCGATGGCACGCGTCGTGATCCTTCCGCCCATAGGCGTGGGACACCAGCGTATCGAGGCCGAGAAGCAGGCCAATACCGAAGAGTGAGGGCGTGTAATAAACCGCGTTGCCGACGGCCACGGCTCCGATGGCGGCGGGACCCAGCTTGCCCACCATGATGGTGTCGACAACGCCCTGGGCCATCCAGCCCAGTTCGCTCAACACTACCGGAACCGCGAGCGCCACCATGGCGCGCAGCTCCTGCCGCCATTCGGCTTGCGCAGAACCCATCCCATCAATCTAACTGAATCGACGGAACCATCGTCATTGGCAGAACAAGACAAACCGGATGTGCCTATCGCAAACCGCGCAGCCGGGCCAAAGACCGGTCGCGTTCGGGAAGCAGATCGTCGATTCCGAAGTGCGCCTTGGTGACCCCGATGCCCCTGTGCTCCGCGTTCTGCGTGGCGATATGAATCCACTCGTGCACGATCACACGGGCGATGGCCCCCGCCATGGCATGGATCCGCTGGTCTTTGCTGAACCAGTAGATACCCGGTTCCAGAATCTGACCGATCGTTGTGCAGTCCACATGGACAAATGGCTCAATGGTCCCCTGTCGTTGCCATACCCATCCCAACGTCGCTCCGGCCGGGTAACCACGCGGTGCCTGGACTTCGGAGTTGCAATCTCCGTGCAAATAGACCGAAAGGGACGCATCAACGCGCAAACCTGGAAGGAGAGTATCGCCCTCGACCAACTCTGCGTTGATGTCTATCGCCCTGGCTTCGGTTGCAACGTCGGCCAGGACCGAGCGGATGGACGTGAACAGCGAGGGCCACTGGTTTTTCGGCAGCTGCTGGTCTGCGAAGACAACAACCGTGGTATGAGGTTCGGTGAGAACCACCGCCGCGTGGCCCACCGTGCTAGCGTTCATCCAAAACGTCGCCAGCAAAAATGACAACACAGCAATCCGGACGGGGCTGGTCCGGCGCCGAGAAGAATCGATTGTGACAGATGCGATTGTCGTCTTCATGGAAAGCATCTTCGTTGCGAACCGGGTTCGCGTGCTACCCGTTTCTTGCCGGGAATTCAGATACGCCGATGCGAATGAGCGGGGATATCTCAGCCAGCCTGACATGCGCGACCTCCGGGGATCGGTGACCGGCTATCAGGCCATCCGATCGCGGTATAGAGTGAGTGTGGCGCTGCCCCTTGTATTCGTCCAATAGATTGATAGGATGGATTCAATCTTGATTGGAGATGGTGATGGAAGTTCGTCAGCTGCAGATTTTTCGCATCCTGGCCGAGGAATTAAACTTCACCCGGACCGCAGAGCGTGTGCACACGGTGCAGTCGAACGTGACTGCGCAAATCAAGGCACTGGAAGACGAGTTGGGTGTACCGCTCTTCGATCGCCTTGGCCGGAAGGTCACTCTGACGGATGCCGGGCATCGTTTTTTGCCGTTTGCCGAGCAGGCGTTGATCGCCATGGAACAAGGGCAGCGCGCAGTCAAGACCGGTTCTGAGCCAAGCGGACCTCTGCGCATCAGCGCGCCGGAGAGTGTGGTCACGTATCGCCTTTCGCTGTTGCTGCGCGAATTTCGCCGTCGTTTTCCGCACGTTGAACTGATCTTCCGCCCCCATCTCGACCACGCGCTGGCCATCGAACTTGAGACCGGAAAAGTCGATCTGGTCATCGACATGCGCGACGCCGTATCCAACCCCGCTTTCCAATCGATCCCGCTGCGCATCGAGCGGATTTTTCTCCTCGCCCATGCTAACCACGCGCTGGCCCGGCAGCGCACCGTGAAGCCGGCGGACCTTGCCGGACAGACGCTCCTGCTCACCGAAAACGGATGCGGATATCGCGCCAAGCTCGATCGTGTACTGGCGATGCAAAGCATTCGACCGGGCCATGTGACCGAATTCTCCAGTGTTGAAGCAATCAAGCAGTGCGTGGCTGCGGGAATGGGCCTGGCGATATTGCCCGCGATCGCCGTGGCCCGCGAGATAAGACAAAACCAACTCAAACGGCTGCACTGGGCGGGTCCATCGCTCGATATTCAGACGCACTTTCTGTGGCACAAAGACAAGTGGATTTCGCCCGCTATGGCAGCGTTTCGTGACCTGGTAAAGGATTCGCTCGACGAGCCTGAAACCGAAGAACCTCGTCTGATGATCTCGGGATCGTTTGAGCGTTAGCTCCAGTAGCGGCGACGCAGGGAAATCGAAATCTTTGGTGCCGCCCGGTAAGAAGTGACGTTATCATTTGTCCGACCCGAATTCCTGCGCCAGTGATCCCCTCAAAAAATAACGGGAGGAACGAATGAGAATGAAAACGCGCATCGCCGCTATCCTCGCGTCGTTGTGTCTCCTGTGCTGTTGTTCAGCCCAGTCCCCGCAATCGGCTGATTCCCCGGTGAAATTGCCGCACATCGATGTGACGCATTTAGACTCGTCCGCCGATCCGTGCAAAGACTTTTACCAGCACGTATGCGGCAAGATCATCGCGGAGAGCCCGATCCCCGCCGACCAGATCTGGTGGGGCCCGGCTGAAGAGTTGGATATGTGGAACCGGCAGGTGCTTCGCAGCATACTCGAAAAGAACCAGGCGGCCAGTTCCACCCGCACGCCGAACGAACAGAAGATCGGCGACTTCTATGCCAGTTGCATTGGCCAGGCAAGCAGCGGAATGAGCGAGCTATCGCAGATTCAACCGCTTCTCGAGCGCATCGGTGCGATGCGGGACAAGCGAGAAATCGGCGCGGTGTTGGCGGCGATCCATAGTTCGTTTGGTCGCGCGTGGGAAGGGAGCGATAACCAGACCAATGTCGCCCTGTTTGGATATGGGCCTACGGCCGATTTCAACGACGTTGGACGCGTGGTGGCTGGCCTCGATCAGGGAGGACTTGGATTGCCCGGCCGCGACTTCTATCTGAAAAGCGATGACGACTCGAAGAAAATTCGCGACAAGTATGGTGCCTTCATCCAGGCGCTGCTCAAGCTGGGCGGCGCGAATGAAGCGAACGCGGCCAGGGATGCAGGCACGATCATGCGTATCGAAACCGCCATGGCCCAGGCCCAGATGGATAACATCAGCCGCCGCGATCCCAACAAGATCAACAATCGTTTCACCCTGGCGCAGGTAAAGGAACTGGCGCCAGGCTTCGACTGGGACAGCTATTTGCTCGGCATTCATGCGCCCGCGGCTCCGTTGTATGAAGTCACCGCGCCGGATTATTTTCGGGCGATGAACAAGCTGCTTGTCGATGAGGACCTCGCCGCCTGGAAGGCCTACCTGCGGTGGCAATTGCTGCGCGCTGCGGCGCCGTCACTCGGCAATGCGTGGCGTGACGCCAATTTTGCATTCGAGAGCGCGCTCATGGGCACCAAGGAACAGCCGCCGAGCTGGCGCCGGTGCGCAACCGCAACCGATCGTTATCTTGGCGAGGCGCTGGGACAGGTGTATGTTGCCCAGGTGTTTCCGCCGGACAGCAAGGCACGGGCGCAGAAGATGGTAAAGGATATTGAAGCCGCAATGGGACGCGACATTGATGCGGTGACGTGGATGCAACCGGCAACCAAGCGCGAAGCTCACCTGAAACTCGCCGCGGTGGTGGACAAGATCGGCTATCCCGACAAATGGATCGACTACAGTTCGCTCAGCATCGAGCGAGAAAGTTACGCCGCCAACGTCGAGCGCGGAACCGCTTTCGAGTTGAAACGGCAACTGGCGTTCATCGGGCATCCCCTGGACCGAACGCAATGGCTGATGACGCCGCCGACCGTCGACGCTTACGAAGACCCGCAGACCAACACCATTAATTTTCCAGCCGGCATCCTGCAACCGGTGTTCTTCGATGCCGGCCAGGACGATGTTTTGAACTACGGCGCGGAGGGTGCGGTGGTGGGACACGAACTCACCCACGACTTCGACGATCAAGGACGCAAGTTTGATGTGAAGGGAAATTTGCGCGACTGGTGGACGCCTGAAGACACCAAACAATACGATGAACGCGGCGCCTGCATCGCCAAGGAATACACCGGCCGCGTTCCTGGAATTCCCGGCGTGGAGCAGAATGGAAAGCTGACTCAAGGCGAAGACACCGCGGACAATGGAGGCATTTACCTGGCACTGTCGGCGCTCACTGAGGATTTGAAGCAGCAAGGCAAGACCCTGGATGAGAAAGACGCACACGGACTCACAAATCTGCAGCGTTTCTTCATTGCTTATGCGACAGGCTGGTGCGACCAGGTGCGGCCGGAGGCGGCGCGGACGCTGATCATGACCAATCCCCACTCGGTGCCGTGGCTGCGGGTCAACAACGTGGTCTCGAATATGCCTGAATTTCAAAAGGCCTTCGGCTGCAAGGCGGGCCAGCCGATGGTCCACGCGGCGCAGTGCCGGGTCTGGTGAGAGGCCTGAGGAGATTCGAGTGTCACCTTGAGTGCGTTAAGGTGC
>DASXGD010000080.1:0-3026 GCA_036489245.1 Occallatibacter sp.
CGCGCGCCTCCGTCAGCAAAGAAGGCTACCTGCAAAGGGAAATCAAGTACGCCCTCGACGTGGCGGACGAAAAGCCAGAAGGAACCATCTTCCTGATCCCGCTCAAGCTCGAGGAGTGCGATCTCCCCAGGCGGCTCAGCCCACACACGCAACTAGACTACCCGCGGCCCTGAACGAACGCGACCATGTCGTGATGGGAGGCCCGATAGCCGTTGAGGGTGACTGCGGTCACCGTTTTGACCTTCGCAACACGTTGACCTGTTGGCGGAGCGCAAGGATCCCCAAATGCAGAGCCGCACGACTCCCGAGAAAAGACCCGAGGACGGCAAAAACAGAACCAAACACGGTGAATGTGCAACGAGAACTTAGCAGCGAAGCCTGGCCAACATCAATTGTTTCAATCAGATGAGGTTTTCAGCGGGCACAGGCCCCGAAGGTGGACGGTCGAGGTCCCGTCCGGAACTCCCGAGACGTTAGCCCCGCCACCGCGGCCGTGCCGGCAGGTTACAATGGCCTGGAGCCACGCGCTGAAGTCTCGCGCTACAAGCCCAGATGACGATGGAACACGGCATCGTGGAGGGAATCCGCCTGTTCAACACGCGGAAATTTTTTGAAGCCCACGAGGCACTCGAAGCTGTGTGGTTGAAGGCTAAGGGCCATCGCAAGATTTTGGTGCACGGTCTCATCCAGGTGGCTGCAGCTTTTCATCACTACACGCACCGCAATCCCGCCGGGTTCTGCTCGCTCCTGGAGAAAGGCTGCGCGAAACTGGAGAGATTCGGGGCAGAGGCCGAGGGCCTGGACCTCGCCGGCTTGATGCTCGAACTTCGGCCCTGGCGGGAACATCTCGACCGATCCTCCCACGCAATTCCGGCGCCGCTGCCACGAATCAAATTGATAAGGGTATTATCGAGCGATTGAGTGGTTGGCCTCGTACAGGATTGAGTTATTGGTCCATTGAGTGTCTCAGTCTTGGCGGATGGCACGGTCCGTCAAAATGCATTGATGCCACGTCGACATTCACTGCATCAGTTGCCGAAGTTCTCCCTTACCAGGGGGTGTCGAAAGCGCGATGACAAATCTCCGCTGTGGTCAAGGTCGAAGCGGACGCGTGCTCGTCAAGCTGGAGTGACCTGGATGGGACAATGAACCAAACTGCGGGTGCACTTCCTGGAGCCAAAGAACAGAACTCGGTCGAAGCCGTGCTGGCCTACCATCGCCGCACCAAGCATCACTTGGACCACTACGCCGCGTCGCTGGGATATCTGGAGTGGGCCACTCAGCCTGATCCGTTTCGCACCTACGTTGGCGCGGAAAGGGTCGAACTTCCGCTTCTAGCTGACCGGCTCGACGCGGCCTATGCGGAGATCTATTTCCCCGGCGCCGTCCCTGCCATGCCGCTGGAGCGGAAGAGCGTGGCGATTCTGTTCGAGCTGGCCTTGGGACTGTCGGCCTGGAAGCAGTACGAGGGTAGTCGCTGGGCCTTGCGGTGCAACCCGTCGAGCGGCAACCTTCACCCCACGGAAGGCTATGCAATCCTTCCCGAGATGCCGGGCCTGAAGGCTGGCGTCTATCACTATGTCAGTCGAGACCACTGCCTGGAGCGGCGCTGCGTTCTGGAGGGTCGAGCGGCGCAGCAGCTCCTGGAATCGTTCCCGCCAGCTTCCATTCTCGTGGGTTTGTCTTCGATTCATTGGCGCGAGGCCTGGAAGTACGGCGAGCGCGCCTTTCGCTATTGCCAGCACGATGCCGGCCATGCCATCGCCACCGTGCGATATGCGGCCGCCGCGCTGGGCTGGTCGGTCCGGCTGATCGCAGAGGTTTCGGATACGGACATTGCCGCCATGCTGGGCCTGTCCCAGCCCGAGAGCTTCTCGGCCATTGCCGAGCAGGACCGCGAACATCCCGACGCCCTTCTGCTCGTCGGCCCTTACCCTGCGCCCGGGAAAGGTGAGGAATCCGAGGGGATTGACGTGGCGAAGCTGCGGGATGCGCTCCGGGCTGGTGCTTGGGTGGGTCGGGCCAACTCCCTCAGCCCCGCTCATGTCTACTGGTCAGCCATTGATGCTGCCGCCCAGGCGACCTGGCGGGCGGACGGAGCCACGGAGACCGGCAACCATGCTGGCGCGGCTATCGTAGACAAGTTGGCGGCACGGCACGTTCGCCCGGTTGTCTGTTCGCAAGTCAACGCTGTTCGGCTTGTTAAGCAGCGCCGGAGCTGTCTTTCTCTTGATGGCGTCACCTCGATCACGGCTGAGACGTTCTATGGCATGCTTGACCGGTTGCTGCCCCGGCCCGGAGTGCCCCCTTGGGACGTCTGGCCTTGGCCGCCGCAACTGCATTGCGGCATCTTTGTGCATCGGGTCCAGGGTTTGCCGTCAGGCCTGTACCTCCTGGAGCGAAGTCCGACAGTCCACGAGCGCCTACGGTCCGCGCTCCGTGGCGACTTCCTCTGGAAACGTCCGGAGGGCTGCCCGGAGTGCCTGTCACTGTTTGAACTGGTCGACGGAGACTTTCGCGAGCCGGCACAGGTGGTGAGCTGCCATCAAGAGATTGCCGGGGACGGCGCCTTTAGCCTCGGCATGATTGCCGAATTTGCCGAAAGCATCCGTGCCACAGGCGCATGGTGGTATCGAAAACTGTTTTGGGAAGCTGGTCTGCTGGGGCAGGTGCTGTACCTGGAAGCGGAGGCCGCCGGTGTCCGCGGTACTGGGATCGGATGTTACTTCGACGACGCCTTTCATAAGTTGCTCGGCCTTGGCGGGGATGACTTTCAGAGCCTGTACCACTTTACCGCTGGCGGTCCGGTTGACGACCCGCGGTTGATGACGCTATCGGCCTATTTTCACTTAGACAGCGCAAGGTTTGAAACCACTTGAGTAGGGGATTGGGTTTCGGGGTTTCGGCGCTCGCGAGAATTGACCCAGTTCTGAACTTCGAGCGAAAGCAGAATCCCCGAAAACGCGGAACCTGATGGGAGGAAAAGGGATAGTAAACTGAGTGAGTTAGAGCCGTACTCCTACGAA
>DASXGD010000092.1:0-15611 GCA_036489245.1 Occallatibacter sp.
TTCGATACACCAGTGTCATGCCGAAGGCGCTTTTCAGCGTAGTCCCGGGCCAGGTCTCCACCTCCAGCGATAAAGCCTGTGCCCAGTTGCGCATAGCTTCCGATACCGGCTTCATTTCCCGGCGTTTGGGCTCCGGTGCCATTCCCGCACCTCCGTTTTCCGACACTCCTAGTAAACTGGAAATGAGGTCGCTATGCCCGAAATTCAGCGCAGGAAGACCCCCACGGTCAAGATCGGCCAGGTCCGCGTGGGTTGGGAAGTCCCCGTCGTCGTGCAATCGATGACCAACACCGACACCGCGGACGTCGCATCCACCATCGAGCAGGTCGAAGCCCTCGCCCTCGCCGGCTCTGAAATCGTGCGCGTCACCGTGAATAACGAGGAAGCCGCCGCCGCCGTTCCCGCCATCGTAGAAGGACTCGACAAGCGCGGCATCCGCGTCCCCATCGTCGGCGACTTCCATTACAACGGTCACCTCCTGTTGAAAAAGTTCCCCGCCACGGCTCGCGCCCTCGCCAAGTACCGCATCAACCCCGGCAACGCCTCGATCGGCAAGAAAGACAACGACAATTTCCAGGTCATGGTCGAGTGCGCAGTCGAAAATCAGAAGCCTGTCCGCATCGGCGTCAACTGGGGCTCGCTCGACCAGTCCCTGCTCACCCGAATGATGGATCAGAACGCCCGCTCCGAGCAGCCCATGCCCGCCCGCGAAGTCATGATGGAAGCCATGGTCGTCAGCGCCCTCGAGTCCGCCGCCGCCGCCGAACGCTACGGCCTGCGCAAGGACCAGATCATCCTTTCCGCCAAGGTCAGCGGAGTGCGCGATCTCATCGACGTCTACACCAATCTTGCCGTCCGCTGCGACTACGCCCTGCACCTCGGCCTCACCGAGGCAGGGATGGGCGCCAAGGGCCTTATTGCTTCCACCGCCGGGCTCGCCCCGCTGCTGCTGGCCGGCATTGGCGACACCATCCGCGTCTCTCTCACCCCCAAGCCGGGCGGCGACCGGACAGAGGAAGTCCAGGCCGCCCAGCAGATCCTCCAGTCCCTCTCTATCCGCAGTTTCATGCCCCAGGTCACCAGCTGCCCAGGGTGCGGCCGCACCACCAGCACCTATTTCCAGGAACTAGCCGAGCAGATCCAGGGCTATCTCAGAACCTCCATGCCCGAGTGGCGCAAGCGCTATCCCGGCGTAGAAGAGCTCAAACTTGCGGTGATGGGTTGCGTCGTCAACGGCCCCGGCGAGTCAAAGCATGCCAACCTGGGCATCAGCCTTCCCGGCACGTTTGAAGAGCCCAAGGCCCCGGTCTACGTTGACGGCAAGCTCTACACCACCCTGCGCGGCGATACCATCGTCGCCGAGTTCAAGCAGATCCTGGACAAGTACGTGGAGAGCCACTACGGGCAGAACGAGAAGCGCCAGGAACTCGTCGGCGCCCGCTAAAAAAGGGCGGAGACACCCAGGACGAAATCCAGTTCTAATTGGCGGATGATCTAGTTTACTGTCGCGGTGAATGTGGGGATTGCGACGTCTCGGGGGGACCTTGACCAACCTTTGGATGGCCGGGAGAGCTGAGCGCGTTGGGGGCTGGGACTTCGGACTTGGCGTTGTAGGCCTTCAATAACTGGTTCGTGATGTCGGCATCATCTGCTGCATACCAGACAACAGGAGCCGAATCTGGCCCTCGATCTATGACGATCGTATAGCCACGTTGGCGTGCATAGTTTTGCATGAACGAAAACACTTTTTGGGCAACCTTCTGGAATGCTGCCTGGCCTTCGGCCTGCGAGTCGTTACGGAGATCCTCCGCCGAGCGCTCGAGTTGTTTTTCCTGTGTGCTCAGAGCTTGCGTGCGTGATGCACGTTCCTGATCGCTCAGTTTGTCACCCATGTCTGCGAGTTCTTTTCGCGATGATTCGATTTCTCCGTTTAGCGCCTGAAGTTGCGACTGCCGTGGAGCGAATTTGGCTTCCAGGGTTCGAAGGTCCCGCTGTGCCTCGTTGGTTTGGAGGACCAGAGCATTGAAACTCACGACGGCCATGTTTTGAGATCCATTCTGCGTGTTTGCAGACTGCCCATGCGCCTTCAAAGCACATATCGGCAACACCAGATAGAGGGCAAGCGTAGCTGTTTGTGGCAGCTTCATGGGGCTCCTTGAGCTTGCATTGGAATCACTGATTGGTAGGCAAAGCAAATCGAAATGCGGCAACATCGCTTGAAAATTCACGGGGCATCGTCGACGCCGCCATGTGGAACGACTCGAGCAAAGTTAGCGAAGCCACTCTCGGATCGTAAGAAAACACGCGCTTCCCGAACACTGTGGCCCAATTTCCCTTCAGGAACAGGTCTTCGACTTTCTCTGTATCGGGATTGAAGGAAGGGCCAAAAGAAACGTTAACTTGGAATGACGGTCGCCTTGAAAGCGGCAAGAGTGCAGATCCTGGTGTGTAGTCATCATCGCCGTGCAGTTCAAACGTCCTCGACATTGCCGGGAGGACCTCCTCCTTGACCCCACTGCCCAATTGCTTTGTCTCGATCTTGTAGGACCGAAACTTGTTCACGCCTGCAGAATGTCTCGATGCTTTAACCGGCGTCTCCGGAGCGTGAATTGGGCGAGTCGTCTCCTCGGCTCCAGGCACGGCGCGAGAGAGTTCAGGGCCGGCTGTACGCGAGGTCGAATTAGCCCGACTCGTATTATGGACGGCGGTCCATGTCACCGTGACGAGTAAGGCGGAGAGCAAGGCGAGGGACGAAACGCCGGCCAGATGTTGCATGGGAGCGCTTTTCTTCGGCGGCCTCAGTTGAATGCCCTCTCTGGCGGCACGCGCGGTAAATCGCTCCAGCCTGTCCTTCGAGTTGGCGGGAACGGCGACGCTGGACCTTCGCGCCAACGCGAGTTGGCTGCCGACAAGCGCCATCTCGCCTAGACGGTTTTGACAGAGACCGCACCCGTGCAAGTGATTCGTGAACTCAGCAAATTCCTGATCGCCAAGCTGTCCGCTGGCCGCGAGCGCACAGTCGATCTCGAATTGTAAATGGCTGATCGTCATTGCGGACCTTCTTTCCCATTCACCTCGGCGCGGTTGTGGGCCTTGCAGATTACCTTGCGAAGCTTGTCTAGCCCGCGATACAAGTTATGACGTACGACCCGCACTGTCTCTCCTGTGCGTGCAGCGACTTCCTCAGCGGTGAGTCCGCCATAGTAAACAAGCTCGATGGCGCGTCGCTCGCGTAGCGGTGCCGACCGTAATGCCTGCTCCACGAGGATCCGCATTTCGGGATATGAGTAGGCTCGATGACCGTTCGCCGCGATGAGAAGATCCGGCAGAACTTCATCAATTGGATCCTTTTTGAAGACCCGGCTTGCGCAAAGCGCGCGACGAATATTGAATGAGCGCTGGTAGGCAAACATCAGAAGCCACGGCTTAAACCCGCCTTTTTCAGGATTGAACTGGTGGATTGACCGGAAGACGTCAAAAAAGACCTGTTGCACCGCGTCCTCAGCTTCCGCTGCGTCGCCCAGAATGCGCCGCGCGATTCCGAAGATCAATTGGTTGTGCCTTTTGAAAAGAACCGACAGCGCCTCGGCATTCCCGCCCCGTAACTGCAGGGCCAGTTCATCGTCTGAAGCCCACCTCTGACATAGTTGGCCGAGCAGGGATTTTGCCGTACTGGGCGCTTCAATCTGAACGGTTGGCACACATGCTTCGGCGAGCGCCTCTGCGCTCAGAGTCGGCGGATCGAAGGCGAGCCTTGGGACTGTCGGGCTCATAGCGCCCTCGTCTGCCAAAGCATGCAGTGAGTTTTCATGTCAGCTGAGGTTGCTTCTGAACCCATGATGCAAGTCGAATCCCTCTACTTTGTATGCACCCGAACTTATTGAAATTCCCCACCGGTCGATTATTTTTTTGACGACCATTAGCAGAATGAGAGAGCTAAAGGGATTGGGCCGAAGAGCGGACGCCCCCCAAAGCGCACATTTCGCTGCCGGCCCTCGCCCACAACTTTTAGAATTGCCTTAGGTCATGGCCGTTCGGCCAATTCACAAGTTTTTTGACATCCCTGTTTTGACACCCTTGGTTGAATGAGGTCACGTCGTGCTCCGTCGGACGTCTCTCTTGCTCTCTCTATCCCTGTTCGGAACGCCCCTCGTCGCCGCCGCTCAATCGACTCCTGCGCCGGCTTGCGCTCTGCACGGCCAGATCACCGACGAGGACGGCGGGGCAATCGCGCGCGCATTTGTATTCATTCATTCGGATTACGGCACAAAGCTCAATCAACAGGTGAACCTTGATCCCGGCGGAAAATTCAAAGTCTCTCTGCACCGGGGACTTTATTCTCTCTTCGTTTCCTCGCCCGGATTTGTCCCGGTCGCAGAGACCCTCGATTTTCGCTCCTGCAAGCCGTTGAACCTGAACCTGATGCTGACGATCGACCCTGATCACACGGACACCGACCAGAAGTAGTACGAAACAGCCCTGGGAGCGCCCCATTCTTGCGATGTGGGGCAGACTTGGCAAGGAACATTTCGCTTTCGCACCAGGATTCGCGGAGAATTAGGGCCTCGCGCTGCAAACTTGGAGTTGGAGATGCACCAATGCCCTCGTCCCGGTTTCAGCCATGTCCCGGGTCTAATCTGTCAGCTATGTGGCCGGTGCGTACCCTGTACCCCCCACACCCACCCCACCCCCGTACTGTGAAACTGTGACTCCCTTCACGTTCAGGGCCAAACGAATATGCCGATTACGGCTTGGCTTTGGCAGCGGTGGGAGCGTTGGTCAACTCGGGATCTTTGAGCATCTTGCGGGCTTCTTTGCCGTGCTTGCTGTCGGGGTCGTATTCGACCAGCTTCTCGTAGCTTGCCTTGGCCTCCGTGAGCTGGCCGAGATGACGCTGGGCTTCCCCAAGACCCCAGTAGACTTCGGGGTTCTCAGGATCGAGGACAACGGCGGATTCGAACCGCGACAGGGCGGCTTTCCAATTTTTCGTGCTGAGGTAATAGTTGCCGACGCTCTCGTCCTCCGCGGCCGTCTCCTGGTGTTCGGGCGCAGGATGGTTTTTGTTATTGCCCCGCCCGTTCGAATCGGTGTCCGGCGGAGGCAGAACGCGGTCCATCCCCGTTGTGCTGGAACTGAATCCCTGGGAGGATGTGGACGAATCCGGCATCGGATCATCGGGACTGCGCACCGGGTCGACGTCCCCCCTGGGAAGATCCGGAGCCGCGGCGCTGCTCGAGGGCACGTCCGGCGCAGACGGCGTGTTGCCATTGGGCATTAGGGGCACGCTGGTTGTGTCTTCCGGAAAGGGGTTGGATTGAGACCCGGGCTGCTGCGGGTTTGGCGTTGTTTTCTGCTTGTCGGATGGTTTGCTTTGCGACTGCGCGGGCGAGGGCGGCTGGGCGATGCTCGAGGGACCCGCGGCAAGGCCGCAGGCAACCAAAACTGTAATGGGAATAGCAAGTTTCATCTCGACGCTGACCGCCTCTTCAATGGTACGATGCGGTCCATAGGAAGGGAAAGTTCGCACAACCGCATGGGATTGATCATCCGCTCGTCCGCCATCCACGCCGCCGGCTGCTACACCACCACGCGCATTCCCAAGGGCAAGCGCGTCGCCGAATACACGGGCCCCCGGCTGAACAAAGACGAGGCCGACGTCCTATACGAAGCCTCGCCGATCACCTACCTCTTTGGACTGGGGGATGGTTCAACCGTAATCGACGGACACTGCATGGCAATGTTCATCAACCACAGCTGCGACCCAAACTGCGAGACGGACGAAGAGGCCGGGCGGGTGTGGATCAAGGCCATCAAGAACATCGCCGCCGGCTCCGAGATCACGTACGACTATTGCCTGTACGACGGCGGGGACGAACCGGCCACCTGCAACTGCGGGGCGAAAAACTGCCGGGGCACGATGTACTCGGTTGAAGAGGTGAGGCGGCGAAAAAAGCGTGCGCGGGCCGAAGCCGCCGGCCGCCGTCGTAAACCAGCGCGGCCCAAACCCGGAGCGAGGGCGAAGCGATGAAAGCGGGCCTGGCTTGACGGACGAACGCGACCTTCCGCCTCTCTCGCCGGACCAGATGGACGTCCTTCGGCGCTTTGCTTCATTCGAGGTCGGCGAAGAAGAGTTGCAGCGAGGGCTCGCCGGGGTCTTCGAGATTCGTTTCGAGGCGCTGCACGCGGGGGCAGACGGGGGTACCCAGCGGCGCACGGCATCGGGTAACTTTCGCATGCCCGAACCGGGGATTGTGATTTCGCGGGAGCACATCGCCCATGCGCTCGAACAGAAGCGGCTGGGGCGAATCACGGAGCGCGACCTGGTTCACTGGGCCACGATCCTGCTGCTTAACGATGCCTACGTCCTCGATCCCGGTGACGAGGACCTGATCGCCGAGTGGCTCAACGACATCAGCGTAAATCTCGACGGCGGATAATGCCGGTGGCCCACCGATTTCTGCGTTTCCGGTCAAACGCCAGGAATTCAAGAGCAAGCAGTCGCGAAGCATACAAATCCGTGGCGATACTCGTCGAAATCACCGACGGGTCATCTTTACAATTTGGATTTCGTTGCCAACTTGCGATTCCGCAAGGAGTTCCGCCATTTTGACCACCCTAATAGCTGCAGAGCGGATTCCCTCCCCATGCCGGCCAGCGGCTGGGAACGATACAATCGCCCTAGTCCGCACGGTGTAAGGGGCATACGGCAGACAGAAACTGAATCGTTCTCGAGTTCCCCCGCGGAGTTGATGCTTATTCCAGGTTTGCGTCAATTTTGCGGTTACGACATCGTATAGGTAACTCAAGTTTTGGGAGAGGAGAAGGCCGAAGCATGGGTTACCAGGTCCTGGCGAGGAAGTATCGTCCCCAGCGGTTTGCCGACGTGGCCGGCCAGGACCATGTAACGCGTACTCTCCTCAATGCATTTATCCAGGGGCGGATCGCCCACGGGTATATCTTCTCGGGACACCGCGGCATCGGCAAGACAACGATCGCCCGTATCCTGGCCCAGGCCCTGAACTGCCGGCAGGAAGTGGGCAGCGCCAATCGCCCCACCCCGGAGCCGTGCGGAGTATGCGACTCGTGCCTCGAAGTGCGCCAGGGGTCGGCCGTCGATGTGATCGAGATCGATGCGGCCACCAATCGCGGTATCGACGAGATCAGGGAATTGCGCGACGCGGCTCGCTACGCCCCGGCGCGGGACCGCTACAAGATTTACATCCTGGACGAGGCGCACCAGATCACGGAAGCGGCGTTCAATGCGCTGCTGAAGACGCTGGAAGAGCCACCCGCACACGTCATCTTTATGATGGCGACGACCGAGCCGGAGAATATTCCCCAGACCATCCGGTCGCGCTGCCAGCACTTCAGCTTTCACGCGGTCAAGTTCGACGACATTCTGGCGCAGTTGAAGATGATTGCCGCGCAGGAGCAGGTGGAAGCTGAAGAAGCCGCCCTGGCACTGCTGGCCGAGGCCGGCGATGGGTCCATGCGCGATGCGCTCTCCATCATGGACCAGGCGATTGCCTCCGCTCCAGCTGAGAATGGCCGTCATACATTGTCGGCGCTGCAGATTCGGGAGCTCACCGGATCGGTCCCGAATGCCGTTTTCGAACGTTTGTTCGAAGCGGTGGCGGCGGGCCAGAGCCGAGAGTTGATGGAACAGTTGAACACCCTCCTGAACGCGGGCCACAGTCCAGCTGCGCTGGCGCGACAAGTGGTCCGCTACCTGCGCAATGCGCTGATGGCCAGGCTAGGGGGAGAGAAAACCGAGCTGCTGCAGATCTCGGCCGATGAGAGGGCCCGTGCGGCCAGAACGGCGCAGCTCTTCAGTGAAGAGGAAATCACGCGCAACCTTCAGATCGTGCTGAGCATGTTCGATGATCTGAACGAGACCCAGGAGCACCGCTTCCACCTGGAACTGGGCCTGCTCAAGCTGGTACATGCGCAGCGGCTTCTGCCGCTGGAGGAGTTGTTGAGCGGGATGGTGGGGGGCGCCCCGGTCCGCAGCGCTCCAAAGCCCGCCGGCTCAAGACCAACCGCAGCTCCGGTACGGTCGCTGTCCGCGACGAGCGCGAATCAACCATCCGGGTATGGTTCGCCGTTCGAGGGATGGAAGCCTGAACCGGGCATGAAGCAGAGCGCGGACCCCGCATCGGTCGCAGAGATAGAACCTCCGGTCGTGACCGAGAAGGCGACGCTAGTTCCCAATACCGCTCCGAAAGCTTTGCAGACTGAGACCGCCGCCGCGACCGCCGCAATGGCGCCAGCCTATTTTGACACTGCTGGCGAAGAGATCCCCGTCCGGAAGCCTCTTGGCTCGGCCGGGATTAACGAGGCCCTGACGGTAGAGACTTTGCGGCTGGCGGTGATCTCCGCTCTCGCCGATGCGGGGCATGCATCGGCCGCACAGTTGCTGGGGGCTGGCGCCTGGGCTCTCGATGGGTCAGGCCTGCGCATCGAGGTAACGAGCATCACCAAAAAGATGCTGAGCCTTACAGTGAACGCCGCGGCTGAGAAAATCATGCGCCAGGAGATGCAGCGTCTCGGCGCGCCCTCCCGTTTTTTGATCGTGCCCGGTGAGGGCGGCGGAGCAGTGTCCGCAGGCATCGCCGCGCCCATCGCCGGGAGCATACAGGAATCTGCCCTCGCTCATCCGCTGGTACAACGGGCCAGGGAAATCTTTAAAGCTGAAATACGAAGTGTAGTCGACCTTCGCACCAAGTAGTTGCGGTGATCCCCCAGGAGGCAAGACATGATCAACCCGCTGAAAATATCAGAGATGTTGACCCAGGCCAGTCACATGCAAGAGGAAGTCCAGCGCAAGCTGGAAGTGACTGTGGTGGAGGGATCGAGCGGCGGAGGGGCGGTCACGGCAACTCTGAACGGCAAGAAGCAGCTCTTGAAGATCAAGATCGACCCGGCAGCGGTGGCGGGGTTGATAGGCCAGCACCAGCCCGACGTGGAGATGTTGCAGGACCTGATCGTCGCCGCGGTCAACGAGGCCGGGCGCAAGGCAGAGGAAGTGATCCAAGCCAGTGTGCAGGGCATGCTGGGCGGGCTCAAAATGCCCGGCCTGGGATAGCTTTCGACGCCATAAGTCGAGATACAGAGCTTTGCAACCCATCCAGCGACAGCGATCAGAGCCGTTCTGATGGCCAGGATCCGGCTGTCGTTGCCTGCCTTCTTAACTGCGCGAGCCACCGTAAAGTAAATTCAGGACGTGCTCTCAAGGGGGCTTGATGACCATTGCAGGAATGGGCCGCAGAAGCTTTATGCAATTGGGTGTGTCCGCAGCTGCCGCAAGTTTGGCTCCGCGGTGGATGCTGGGGCAAGGAACTCCTTCTCCCAGTCAGCCGCCCCCTCAGCCTTCCGACAGAGCCGCACAAATGCGGGCCTCCGCCGCGTCCACTCCGATCAAGACGACCAGGCTCTCCGACAACATTTACCTCCTGCAGGGATCCGGAGGCAATATGGCCGTGCAGACAGGCCCGGACGGAAAGCTGCTGATCGATTCAAGTTTCTCAACTGCGGTGCCACGCATCCGGGAAGCACTGAACACCTTAGGCAACGACCCTGCTCATCTTCTGATCAACACGCACTGGCACATCGACCATACGGACGGCAACGAAGGCATGCATGCCGCTGGTTTCACTGTCCTCGCGCACGCCGCGACGCGCGAGCGGCTTTCGAAGCCCGCGGAGATGAAGCTTTTCCACATGTCGTTGCCGGCCTCGCCGCCAAACGCACTGCCAGTCATCACTTTCGATGATTCGATGCACCTGTGGCACAATGGCGATTCGCTGGCACTGGCGCACTTTGACCCGGCACACACAGATACCGACATCTACATCCATTTCGAAACGGCGAATGTCCTGCATGTCGGCGATACCTGGTTCAACGGCTTCTATCCTTTTATCGACGAGGGCTCCGGCGGAAATATCGGCGGAATGATTCAGGCCACTCAAAAGGCGCTGGCCATGGCCGGCCCCGATACCAGGATCGTTCCGGGTCATGGACCGCTGGGGACAAAGGCTCAACTGCAACAGTTTCATGACATGCTGGCGAGCGTGCGCGACCGCGTGGGAACCATGAAATCAGCAGGTGCCTCCGAGCAGGAGGTCGTCGCGAAGAAACCAACCGCGGACCTCGATCCGGTCTGGAACAAGGGATCATTCTCACCGGACATGTTCGTCGGAATCGTCTACCGGACGTTATAAAGGTAAGGGAGGCGGTTACGGTGTCACGCTATGCCGAGCCAATGGCGCGGCTCATTGAGGAACTCAAGAAACTGCCGGGAGTCGGAACCAAGAGCGCGCAGCGTTTTGCCTTCCACATCCTGCGATCGAGCGACGAAGACGCCGCCGCCCTTGCCGAGGCAGTGCAGGGCCTGAAAGCCAGCTTGCGGCTATGCTCGGTGTGCAACAACATCACCGATGTTGATCCCTGCGCTTACTGCGCGAGCCCGGTGCGCAACCAGCGGCTGGTATGCGTAGTCGAGGAGCCGACCAGTATTGGCGCGATCGAGCGGACGCGGGGCTACACCGGCGTCTACCACGTGCTCCATGGCACCCTGTCGCCCTTGCACGGCGTAGGCCCGGATCAGCTGCGCACGCGGACATTGCTGGCGCGGGTGGAAAAGGGCGAGGTGGACGAGGTCATCCTGGCCACCAGCCCGACGCTCGAAGGGGAAGCCACGGCCGACTGGCTGGCCTCAGCGATGCGGAGCGCGCCCGTGCGGATTACGCGCATCGCCACCGGAGTTCCGGCGGGAAGCGATATCGAATATGCCGATGAGGTGACGATGGCGCGGGCACTGGAGGGGCGCCGGGCCGTTTGAAATTAACAAGTCAAGGCCACTCAGGATTGCGAAACTGGCGGAGGGAGCGGGCCCGGGGGACCTGGCTTTGCCTCCATCTTGTCGCGAAGCTTGCGGAGGAGGTCTGTTGGGTGAAGGGGCTTGGCGAGAACCTCAAATCCGTAATCGGCGGCGTTTTCCTTTTCGAGCATTTCTGCGGTCGCGGTCTGACCGGATAGCAGGAAGACACGAATATCCGGCAGGAGGGCTTTCATCCGGATGGCTGCCTCGATTCCATTCAGTTCCGACATAATGACATCAGAGATCAGCAGGTCAGGCTTGAAATCCGGCGCCATTTCCAGGGCCTTCACACAGGAATAGACCGCCTGGGCTTCAAACCCGCCCTGATTCAGGATCATCGCAAGAGTGTCTGCAATGATTCGTTCATCGTCAGCAATCAAGACTTTTGGTTTGGCACTCGCGTCAGGCATGGTCGCGTCCAAAAGAAGTAGCGGGAAACCTTCATCGTGCCAGCGCTGCCCCGAATGCCCGGTCAATGATTCAAATACTGAGACGACCGGATGGCGGCCTCGAGGCGAATTTATTGCTGCAATGCACTTAACGATCGGTCGAGATTGATGAAACTAAACGGTTACCGGAAAACCTGATCCCCGTGGGCGCGCAAAAACAATTGAGCCGACCGGCCTAATTCACACCCCGGAGCTTACTCAACAAGTCCTGCGGGTGAACTGGTTTGGCCAGGATCTCGAAGTCGTATCCCTGCGCGTGAGCCTTTTCCAGCAGGTCAGCCGTGGCGGCCTGTCCTGAGAACAACAGAATCTTGATGGCTGGCAGAAGCTCGCGAATGCGAATGGCGGCATCGATGCCGTTCAAGTCGGCCATGATGACATCGGAAATGAGCATGTCCGGCTGGAACGTTGGAGCCATTTCGAGGGCCTTCTCGCCAGAATATACGGCACGGGCTTGAAAGCCGCTCTGGTTCAGGATCATGGCCAGGGTGTCAGCAATGACCCTTTCGTCGTCGGCCACAAGGACCTTGGGTTTCGATGAATTATCGGGCATACTCTCCTGGGGACATGACTGGCTTTCGGGCTGCATCGTGCATTGGAAATTACAGCCTGCGATAGTCTAAGGCAAATGCACTTGCCTGGGTAGAGACTTCACTTGATGATACGCTCTCGGTGATGGGCTTCTCGGCTGAGCCTTCCCTGCTGTCGTCCAACTTCAAGATAGCCACAGCCAGCGTAGCTATCTCCGCCGAATTCTGATTTTATCCGATTGCAACGGTGCAATTCTACAATCGTATGAACTTACCGTT
Organism: Occallatibacter sp.; assembly: GCA_036489245.1. GTDB lineage: Bacteria > Acidobacteriota > Terriglobia > Terriglobales > Acidobacteriaceae > Telmatobacter. Next base: position 12,138 of record DASXGD010000092.1, read on the forward strand.
TGAATGTCGCCCAACCGACATAATGGAGAACTGGCAATGCCGGAAGCTGCAGTTCAGAGTGAGATCCAACAGTCGACGGTCGAAGCGATCATCCAGGCCGAGAAAATCGAAAAATACTATGCCCAGCCCAGTGAAAACCGCATCCAGGTCATCGCGCCCACCGACCTGAAGATCATTCCCAACGAGATTCTGGCACTCCTTGGGCCTTCCGGATCGGGCAAATCCACGATGCTGCGAATGTTGACCGGGCTGTCGCGGCCCTCGGCGGGACAGGTGTACTGGCACGGCAAGCCGATCGCGGAAACGGAAATCAATGTCTCCATTGTCTTTCAAAGCTTTGCGCTTTTTCCCTGGCTGACGGTGCTGGAGAACGTGGAGGCGCCGCTGCAGGCCCGCGGCGTGGGTCCCGAGCAGCGGCGGGAACGCAGTATGCGCATGCTCGACACCGTGGGCCTGAGCGGATTTGAAGGGGCTTTCCCCAAGGAGCTTTCCGGCGGCATGCGGCAGCGGGTTGGTTTTGCGCGCGCGCTGGTGGTGGAGCCGGAAGTGCTGTTCATGGACGAGCCCTTCTCCGCACTGGACGTCCTGACTGCGGAGAACCTGCGCAGCGAACTCCTGGAGTTGTGGGGAAACAAGACCATGCCGACTCGGGCGGTCTTCCTGGTGACACACAACATCGAGGAAGCAGTGCTGCTGGCGGATCGAATCATCGTGCTGGGGCGCAACCCGGGGCACATCCGGACCGATTTCCGGGTGCAGATTCCGCAGCCGCGGGATCGCAAATCAGAAGCCTTTACGCAGCTGGTGGACTACATCTACAAGGTGCTGACCAAGCCCGATGTGGCTCCCGACCAGGTTCCCGATCAACAGGCGGGCAAGAGAGTGCGCGACCAGCGGCAGATGAAATACCAGATGCTGCCCCACGCGCGGCCGGGAGGGATTGCAGGCCTGCTCGAACTGCTCATCGACAAGGGCGGGCGCGACGACATTTATCGCCTCGCCGATGACCTGGCGTTTGAAATCGACGATCTGTTCCCCATCGTCGAAGCCGCGCAATTGCTGGGTTTCCTGAAGATCGAGGAAGGCGACGCGGTGATCACGAAGAGTGGCGAGGAGTTTGCGAATTCGGAAATCCTCCGCCAGAAAGAGCTGTTCCGCGAAGCGGCACTCGGGAACGTGCTGCTGCTGCGCCAGATCAGGAGGGCTCTTGAAACCAAGAGCGATCATACCGTTGCGGAGGATTTCTTCCTGGACATGATCGACGAACAGTTCAGCGCCGAGGAAAGCGAGCGGCAGATGGAAACCGCCATCACGTGGGGCCGCTACGCGGAGTTGTTCGACTTTGACGCCTCGCGGCGCCGGTTCGTGCTTCCCGAGGCGGAAGAAGAAGAGGCCGCGGCCAGCGAGGAAGAAGAGTGATCCAGCACCCGTTCGCCCGATCGCTGATCACGGTTCGCACCTGGCCATTCCTCATCGACATGGGTGTCGCCCTGTGCGGGCTGGCGGTTTTTTTCGGCATCATCTACATGGCCAGATATTGGTTAGGAACCCCCATACCAGTGGTGCCTATTTCGCACTCCGTCCGGGCATTGCCGCTCTATGCTTTTTATTCGACGGTGCGCATCACCCTGGCCTATCTATTGAGCCTGTTCTTCGCCATCAGCTACGGATACATCGCGGCGTATCACCCGCGGATCGAGGCCTGGATGGTCGCCGTGCTCGACATCCTGCAATCGATCCCGGTATTAAGCTTTTTGCCGCCGGTGGTGCTGGCCATGGTGGCGCTCGTGCCGGGACATCAACTCGGGATCGAACTGGGTGTCATCCTTTTAATCTTTACCGGGCAGGTGTGGAACCTCGCCTTCAGCTTCTATTCCTCCCTCAAGACCATTCCGCGAGAAATGATGGAGGCGTCCCGTATCTACCGGTATTCCGGGTGGCAACGCTTCTGGCAGCTCGAAATGCCATACGCCACCATCGGCCTGGTGTGGAACTCGATTGTCTCGGTGGCGGGCGGATGGTTCGCTTTGATGTTGTGCGAAATGTTCACCATGGGCAACCGGAGTTTTCAGTTGCCCGGCCTGGGCAGCTATATGCAATCAGCCGCCGACTCGGGCGATGTGCGAGCGCTGTTAAGCGGCATCGCGGTGGTGATCCTGATCGTAGTGGCAACCGACCAATTGGTGTGGCGGCCTCTGATCGCCTGGAGCGACAAATTCAAATTCGAGCAGGTGGAGTCCGCCGATCGCGTCACATCGCCCATTCTTACCCTGTTGCAGCGGTCCGCCTTGCTCACTTCCCTTTCCGAAAAGCTTCGGGCGCGAATCGAAGAGCCTATTTACCGCCGGATGTCGCAGGCGCGAGAACGTCTAGTGGTGCAGCCCCTGGACGAGGAAGAGGACAAGGGCAAGGGAGCGATCGGATTTTGGACCCTCGCGGGGGCGGTTGCGATTGTCGCCCTGTGGGCCCTCACGCAGGCAGCGCTTATGCTGCGCACCGTGACGTGGCCTGAGCTTCGTGTACTTCTCGAGGGCGCGGGGGCCACATTCCTGCGTGTCAATTCGGCTTTGCTGATCTCCGCTCTGTGGACGATTCCGGTTGGCGTCGCAATTGGTTTCAATCCGCGCCTGGCGCGTATTGTGCAGCCGCTGGCGCAGGTGATGGCGTCGGTTCCGGCTTCGGCGTTTTATCCGGTGCTGCTGCTGGGGCTGATCCGAATCGGTGGAGGGCTGGGCATCGGATCGATCGCGTTGATGCTGCTTGGCACCCAGTGGTACATCCTGTTCAATGTGATCGCGGGCGCCATGTCGATTCCGTCCGACTTGCGCGAGGTAACGACACTGTATCGGTTCACACGGTTTCAGCGCTGGACCCGCCTGATCCTGCCCGGAATTTTTCCGTTCCTGATCACGGGAATGGTGACGGCTTCGGGTGGTGCATGGAATGCCTCGGTCATGGCGGAATACGCGCACGTGAAGGATCGCACGCTGGAGACCATCGGCATTGGCGCGCAGATCAGCTCTGCTACTGACCAGGGGCGTTTTCCAATCATTCTGCTGGCGACCGTTCTGATTGCGCTGATGGTGGTCACGATGAACCGGCTCGTGTGGCGGCGCCTCTACCGGCTGGCGGAGACGCGCTATAAGCTGGAGGGCTAAAATAGGCTACTTCGGAACCTCAGTTCACGGAGCCGTTCATGCTGCGAGTGGGTCTGGTCGGATTCGGAATGGCGAGCCGCGTATTCCATGCGCCGCTCATCTCTTCGGTGGATGGTTTGGAGTTGGCCGCGGTCGTCGAGCGCCACACCGACCAGGCTGCGCAACGCTATCCCGGACTTAAAATTTATCGCGGTCTGGAGGAGTTGCTAGCCGACGCGTCGATCGACCTGGTGGTGGTCGCAACGCCCAGCGGCACGCATTGCGACGTGGCCCGGCAGGCCCTAGCCGCGGACAAGAATGTCGTGGTGGACAAGCC
>DASXGD010000110.1:0-4716 GCA_036489245.1 Occallatibacter sp.
CGTAAATCTGCGCGCGCCGTTCTACTCCAGCGAAGTGGTGCAGGAATCGCTCGAACTGGCCACGGTGATGAAGATGAACGATGCCGAGGTGCCGTTGGTGCTCGGACTGTTAGGCCTGCAGGCATTCGATCCGCAGGCTCCGGGCGCGCTGCGGGCCGCGGCCGAGCGCCTGCTCGAGGAGTTCCCAACACTCAGGATGGTGGCCGTCACCCGCGGCGGAGCCGGAAGCCTGCTGGTGTCGCGCGACGCTTGGCACGAACATCCCGGCATCCCGGTCAAGGTTGCGGATACCATCGGAGCCGGCGATGCGTTTACCGCGGCGATGGCCCACTACCTGCTGCGCGGGGCGGACCTCGCCACGCTCAACGAGGCTGGAAACCGCTGGGGCGGTTGGGTGGCCTCGCAGTCGGGAGCGATGCCTGACCTCGAGGCTCATGTGCGAACCCGGATTGAGACCTCCATCGAAGCGCGGACTGTGCAGTAAAGTAATCACATTGTGATCGTTAACATTGCCCGTCGCGCGCATGACCACAACTGGGAGCTCGACCCCATCACCCGCTCCCTGCTCGATACCGATTTCTACAAGCTCCTCATGCTCCAGTTCATCTGGAAGCATTTTCCGAATACGCGCGCCACCTTTTCGCTGCAGAACCGGACGACGACCGTACGCCTGGGCGAGATCATCGAGTTGCACGAGCTGCGCGAGCAGTTGATCGAAACCCGAAAGCTGCGCTTCCACAAATCGGAGCTGATCTGGTTGGCCGGCAATACGTTCTACGGCCGCAGAGGCATATTTGAGCCCGCCTTTCTCGAATGGCTCGATAAGGATTTCCGGCTTTCGGACTTCGATCTCTCCATTGAGGATGGCCAGATCTGTTTGCGCTTTGAAGGGCTGTGGACCGAAACCACGATGTGGGAGATCTATTCCCTCGCCATCATTGACGAACTGAAGACCCGCGCCAGCCTGAAAAAACTCTCCGAGTTTGAACTCGACATTCTGTACGCGCGGGCCAAAACCCGGCTGTGGGAAAAAATGGAACGGCTGCGCGGCGTGCCGGGCCTCAGCCTGAGCGACTTTGGCACCCGCAGGCGGCACAGCTTTCTCTGGCACGAATACGTTGTGATCGCGATGAGCGACGTCCTGGGCGCTAGCTTCGCCGGTAGCTCCAACACGTATCTGGCCTACAAGCACGACCTCGAGGCGATCGGCACCAATGCTCACGAGCTCCCCATGGCTTTGACTGCGCTGGCCGGCACCGATGAGGAAATGCGCACCGCCCAATATCGCTTCCTCGAACTGTGGCAGCAGACATACCAGGGGGAACTCCTCATCCTGCTTCCCGACACCTTCGGTACAACCCAGTTCCTTCGCCATGCGCCCGACTGGGTGGCCGACTGGACCGGGCAGCGCGTCGACAGCAAAGACCCCTTCGTCGCCGGCGACGAATACATCGACTGGCTGGAGCAGCATGGGCGCGACCCGCGCCGAAAGCGTCTCATCGCTTCCGACGCCCTCGATGTGGACCGTATCCTGGCCCTGCATGCGCATTGCGGAGGCACCATCAAGAATGGCGCCAGGCCGGAGGATTTCCGCGGGCCGAAGGACTTTTGCGATGCCGGGAAATGGATCCCGCATCGGCGCATCCGGTTCTCCAGCGGCTGGGGAACATTTCTCACCAACGATTTTCGCAACTGCAATCCGCAGGATGACCAGAGCTTCGATCCGGTCAGCCTGGTGTGCAAGCTTTCCGAAGTGGAGGGCCGACCAGCCGTGAAGCTCTCCGACAATTACGCCAAGGCCATGGGCCCGCCTGAAGAGATCGAGCGCTACCGTCGCATTTTCGGCACTGCGGGCGTCGCCAACGTGCCTGTCGAAGCGTGACTACCGGCCCCGCGGCCCTCAGTTCGAAGACGGTCCCCCAGGCGCAGGCGGTCCAGAAGGGGGCGCCGGCCTGTCTTTCGCGCGAAGGAACGCCACCAGTTGAGAGACTTCCTGGTCGGTGAGCGAATCCGCGAAAGGCGGCATCTTGGGGCCGCCGTCGGTGATCTGTTTGGTGATTTTTTCAGCGGGCCAGGCTTTGTCGTTGCGGATATCCGCCAGCGACGGCCCCTTCTTGTTCCCGGCCAGATCCGCGCCGTGACATTGCGGGCAGCCTTTGTCGCGATAGAGAAGAGCGCCGGCCTGCTCGTCCGCCTTGGTATCGGGAGCAGGATAGCCGGGGGTGGGGAACGCTGCGAAAAGCAGGACGAGGGGGATGACCGCCAGGCGGTTTGAACGAAGAATCACAGACATTATTTTCGCATGGTTCGGGGCCGCGAGTCTCGCTGCTGGCGGCAGTGTACGCTGGCCACATGGGGAGGGAAACGAGCTTCTACGCCGGCCGGCTGCGGCGTGAACTGGCCCTGCGCAGCCGCGGCTGGGCGCGCGGCCGGCTGCATGTGGAGAGCTATGGGGCCGAGCCCGTCGTCGTCTTTGCGCCGGATAGCAGCTCTGCTGACGGGATGCCGCGCCACGGCAACTTCTTCGATGCCGCGTACACATCCATCCTGGCCCGGCCGGAATGGATGCGGCGTTTCAGCAAGGTGCACGCGCAGGCAGCCCACGCGCTGCCCAGGCCTGCCGGGGAGCCGGCCCGAAGGTGGCGCGAGCTTGACTCGAGCATGAGTTCGGATGCGCTGCTGATGAATGTCTTCTGCACTCCCGGCGTGGTGGAATCAATCCCCCTGCGGAATGCGCTGGGAGTTGACCCGGCAGCCGTTCTCGAATTCGGCTGGAAGGCTCGGGTGCCGCTCAAAAGCGGCCTGGTGGACCGCACCGAAGTCGACCTGCGGCTGGGATCTCTGCTGATCGAGGCCAAGCTGACTGAGTCGGACTTCCAGACGCGCAAGGCAGAGTTCGTCGAAGCCTATCGGGACTTCGACGATGTTTTCGATCGTGACTCGCTGCCCAGAACAAGCGTTCGCGTGGGCAGGAGGATGGAAGCGATCGAATTCCCCGAGAATTATTCGCAGGAATACGAACCTATCGTCGAAGGCGCGGTTCCGATCCCGCCAGAATCGACACCCCCTGTAGCGGTCGCTCCGGGGTACGCGAGTTATCAGCTCGTACGCAATGTCCTCGCCGCGTATGCGCACGGGTGCAGCTTTTGCGTCTTGCACGATGAGCGCCGGCCCGACCTGCGCGAAGCCTGGTTCCAGGTGATGGCCGCGGTCAAGAGCGCTGAAATGCGAGTGCGCTTAAAGGTGCTCACATGGCAGGAGCTTGCCGCGTTTTTGCCAGCGGGACTTCAGGACTTTCTGGACCTGAAGTACGGAATTGTCGCGCCTGGCAGGAATCCGTCTCCCTGGATGGAGACCGGCCCGCAATCGTAGGGAACCAACGCAAGGTTGGCCCGGAAGAGACTCTCTTCGCTTCAGCTTGCGGAAAATTACCGCCTCATGCCGCAAGCTTGAAGGTGGAGATACTCCAAATGCCTATCATCACGGTGTCAGTAATGCCCTGGGGTCCAAAATGTCAGGGATGTGACCGGTCCGTACCCACCGAGACCCCCTCCCCCCCTCCAAAAAAAAATAGAACCTGGAATTTACAGATAATTACACCGGTTTATGAAACAGACTTGCATAGTGCTCTGTCTCCAAATTTCACTTCTTAATTTGAACTGTCATCCTGAGCCGAATTTGGCCGTTTTACGCGGGGTTCCCGGCGACAGGTCATAGTCGCCGAGGTGGTTGAGGCCAAATGCAGGACCTGCTGTTTGGGATCTCAACTTATGCTATGAACTTCAGGGACACCAAGCTCAGGACGGCGTAGTCGGGTACCCCTGATTGAATGGGAAGATCAACTCGGCCTCGGTGGCGACGGGGTTGCCATTGAGCGTCGCGGGATGGAAGCGCCACGTTTTGACTGTGTCCAGAACGATCTGGTCCAGCCCATTGCCGATGCCTTTCACCAGGGTTGCTTCGAGAACCTCGCCAATGGCGCTCACTTTGACGTCCACGACGACCTGCAACTCTGAAGCCGGAAGCAGGGAACGATCGCTCACCGGGGGACGCGGCGAGAAGACCGGGAATGCGGGATTCGCGCTCTCCGCATCCGTTCCATTGCCGGGAACTGAGTCGTGCGGCGTTGAAACAGGCGCGCCGGCAGGAGGCGCGGGATGCGCGTTGAGGGCGAAACTCGTGGGGGTGTCGTGGCTCGCCTGCGGATGCTTTTTTCGTCCCACCGGCTGCATCGTAGACTTGGCTTTGATCCCTCCCGGCAGGTACAGGTGTACCGGATAGTATTTGGTTTCCTGCCGCACGACTTGAATCTTTGGGTGCCGCGAGGAATAGAACGCCACAGTCGACACAACGATATGCAAGGCGAGCGACAGCGCCAGGAATCGCACGCTTCTCTCTCGGAATGACACCGCAGGTCGCATCTACCCTCCGCAGGGAGTGGGCTCGCAACTCAAGTGTCCCACACTTTGTGTGCTTATTCGAGAGATCGGTCGGTCATTTCCGCGCGACGGTCGCACGCATGGCGCCGGTCGTGATGCCGCCGTCGATGAGGAGGGTTTGCCCGGTCACGTACCGGCTCGCCTCGGCCGCCAGGAAGACGACCGCTCCATCGAGGTCGTTCGGCTGCCCCGGCCGCTTTACAGGAATCCGCTCCGTCAGATACTCGACCCACTCCTGGTCCTGGTACATCACCTTGTTCTGCTCCGTCCGGAACCA
>DASXGD010000119.1:0-6342 GCA_036489245.1 Occallatibacter sp.
GCCTATGGCGCCGAATCGCGCGTGTCGCGCTGGCCTCCGGGAACACGGATGGCATACTGCAACACTGGCCCTACCGTGGCTGCTTACATCGTGGAGAAGATTACCGGGCAGCGCTTCGAGGACTATGTGCAGCAGAATCTCTTTGGCCCTATTGGAATGAAGTCGGCCACTTACTTTGAGCCGCCGGCGGGGGTCGGGACCACGCTGTATCACGGGGATGGCAAAACTCCGTATCCCTACTGGAACATCATTTACCGTCCCGCAGGAGCCATCAACGCTTCAGCCAATGACATGGCGCCATACGTGCAGTTCTATCTGAATCGCGGGACAGTAAACGGCGTGGTGGTGACGCCCGCCGCCGAGATCGACCGCATGGAGAGTCCGGCGAGCACGTGGGCAGCAAAAGATGGCCTGGTGTACGGTTATGGATTAAGCAATTATTGGAGCATCCAGGATGGGTTTGTTTATCACGGGCACAACGGCGGAGTGGACGGAGGGTTGACCGAACTGGCGTACATGCCCGACAACGGCGTGGGTTACTTTTTCAGTATCAACTCGGGCAATGGCGATGCGTTCTGGCGCATCAGCAAGGCGATCCGCAGCTATATCACGCTCAAAATCGAGAAACCCGCGGTTCCCGCGCCCGTGCCGCTTCCGGGCGACGCATCCGACTACACGGGATGGTACGAGCCCAATGCTCCGCGCCAGCAGATGTACTATTTCATGGACCGCATCAAGGACCTTGCACGGGTGCATTTCGAGTCCGGAAAGATGATCATCATCACCGGTATTCGCCAAAAGCGTATCTTCGTGCCGGTCAGCGGCCGGCAATTCCGCTTTGTTCCCGATGATGGAGCGCCCGAGCCGGCAGCCACTGCTGCTCTGTTGACGCCGAACCCCGACGGGCGGTTCATCGAGGCGGGTGGAACGCTGCGGCATCTTCCTGCGTGGCTGGTGTGGGCGGAAGTCGGACTCCTTGCCTGCTTCGATCTCGCCATGATCGCGATCGGAGTCTACGCGCCGTTCTGGATCATTGGCGGTTTTTTCAAAAAGCGCCGCCGGCCCGCTGAGCGCGCCATGCGCCTCTATCCACTGGCAGCGGTGCTGAGCCTGATCGCCTGCATGATGATCTTCTCTTCAAGCGGGAACGATTTCGTCAATCGCCTGGGCCACATGACGCCGTGGTCGGCGGGACTCTTCCTAACCACGCTTGCGTTTGCTGCGGCAACCATCATGGGTGCGTGGTCGGTGGCGACGGCGCCGCCGGCGCTGGTCCGGCCTGCGGTGCGCTGGTTCTCAATCGCTGTCTCGGTGATGCTGGTGATTGGGCTGGCCTACCTTGCTTATTGGGGCGTCGTCGGGGTCAGAACCTGGGCCTAGCACGAGTCCTCCAGGACCAACACGAGGGCGCAGTCGCTATCGCCGGGCTTTGAAAACCGCAGGAGACATGCGGGCCACGGTATTGGGCGGTGTTTTCAGATCGGTTTGCTCGAGGAGGCGCATGCCTCCGGCGAGATCGAGGCCCGAAGGGACAGAAGAGAAACCGCCGCGCAGTTCGCTAGTATTGCGGTCAATGGTGTTGAACAACATGGCGCGGCCGCTGATGTGAATTTCGAGTTGCTCGGTCTTCCATTCGGTTGCACTCACCTGGACGCGCTGCATCTGAAACCAGCTGCCCTTGTCGATATGGCCGAGCAGGCCGAAGCCGAAGTCAAGAGCGTCGTCGAGTCTTCCTTCCAGGCGCAGCAGCCGCTTGACACGTGTATCGAGCCACAGCTCGCCGCTCATGGCATGAAAGATGCGCGACTGAATCGTGTGCGCCTGAAAGGCGGGATTGGGTCGAAACCTTAGGTGGCGGCAACCATTGTCTTCCCCCAGGGAGTCGAAGAGGAATGCATCGGGCAGCTGAGCAAATATGGCGCCGATTCGCTTCTCATCTTCGGAATAAGCTCGGCGATGGCCGGCGCGCTCGATGGGTGAATTGATCAGGTGTTCGAGCCGCGACTGTTCTGCTTCGCGGCCGTGTGCGTCGAGCGGGCGGCCGTTGGCTTCGACCAGGCGCGCGATGGGACCATCCACAGTCTCGACCTGGTCTTCGAGGCGCGTGGCGTCGCTGGCGTGGCGCTCAACCCAATAGCGCCAGAAGCCGTGGGAGTCGTGATCGTGGAGCTCGTTGTAGACGACTTCGCGTACGAGTTGTTGAGCCGGTTCAGGTTGAGCCCAAAGGCAGACGGATCCGCACGCTGCCGAAGCCGCCCACACGAAGACCGAGAACACACGCATCCCGCACACTCCTCTCGACCGGATTTGGGGTACGGAGCCAGTGTGCTCGAGCTTGGATGAAGAACCTGCAATCGCGGAGTGAAATGCGGAAGAAATCGGAGATACGAGGGAACCAGGTGCCAACAGAGTAACGAGCCGTGGGCCGTCAGCAGCGCCGCGTTTCAGCAAGTCTCGCCTCTTTTCTTCGCACGTGACGCGACGAAGCGGCGGCCGGAGCGGCGCGCCCTTTTGAGGCGACACTGGACTGGTACGATGCAGGTCCGCCCGGGGCGGTTGATTTCAGTTCAGCGAAAAGGGAAAAGAGTGCTCCACGGGGACGAAGAAGCCACTGGCGGAACTTGCTACACTGGGGCCATGATGGACGAACTGGAGTTTCGACGCACTGCCGAAAGCGCACTCGATGCATTGAAGCGACACTTGATTGTGCGCGAAGAGGACGAGGCCGCCGGCTTCGAAGTCGAAGAACAGAACGGGGTTCTGAACGTTCAGTTCGAAGATCCGCCGGGCAAGTTTGTGATCACGCCGAATACCCCGGTGCGGCAGATCTGGATCTCGGCTTTGTCGACCAGTTTCAAACTGGACTGGGATGCGCATGCGTCGGCATTCGTGCTGCCGCGCACGGGCGAACAGTTGACGCCACTTGTCGACCGGCTGATCCACGAGCGCGGGGAAGACCGGCAGCATTCCTAGCCGAACCTAGCGAAACGAGGGCGGGCGGTCGTCTTCTCTCGTTCCGCGCTGTCGGTCGGGTTGTTCGCTCATCGTGAAATGAAGCTGGGTGGCGCCGGTGTGCAATTTGGCGATGGGCAGCCACGAATTCGCATACGGTGCGCTATCGAGCGTGACGCTTTGCACATAGACTCCTTTTCCTTGGCGCGAAACGACCAGCGTGCGGTTGTCGGAAAAGCGTAGCGTCGCCTTGTCAAACATCGGCGTTCCCAGCACCACTCCGCCTACGCCGGGCACCGCGGGATAAAAGCCGAGCGCATTCCATACGTACACTCCTGAAGTCGCACCGAGGTCGTCATTGCCGGGCAGACCGTCGGGTTTGGTGGTAAACGTGGCCTTGGCGATGCGCGTGATCACGTCCTGCGTCTTCCACGGCATGCCGGCGAAGACATATGCGTAGGGAGTGACGAAGTCCGGCTCGTTTTCCATGTTGAAGCACGGCTCACCCCAGCAGCGGAGCTTGGTGAAGAACTTGTCGAGGCGGGGCTCGACCTGTGCTTCGCCGCCCATGGCCTGGAAGACTTCCGGGTAGTCGTAGGGGATCATGAACGAGTACTGGTACGTGTTGCCTTCTTCGAAGCCGTTCTGGTCAGTGGAGACGGGGGCGTTGGCGCGCTTGGGCAACGAACGTTCAGGGTCGAATCCGGCTTCCCAGGAGCCATCGGAGTTGCGGGGGCGGATCCAGTGAGTCTCCGGGTCGATGAGGTTCTTCCAGTTCTGCGAGCGCTCGAGGAAGGTCTGGTACTCGGAGACGTGGTTGATGTTGCGTGCGAACTGGGCAACGGCGAAGTCGGCGCTGGTGTATTCGAGCGTGCGCGACGCGGAGATGGCGTCCTTCTCGTTGGGCACGTAACCGAGCTTGAGGTAATCGGCGAGGAAGGGACGCTCCGAGTCGCCGTGGGGGCCTGTGCCGGGCTGCGAACCGGCTTTCACCATGTATTGGAGCGCGGTGTCGACATCGAAGTTCTTCGCGCCGAAGGCATACGACGAAGACAGCAGAATCACCGGCGAGTCGCCGCCCATCACGTAGGTGACATCATTGGCCGCGGGCCACCGCGGATACCAGCCGCTCTCGACAGCGTCGTTCACCAGCGATTGCATCATGTCGCTTTCGATCGCCGGATCGAAGAGAGACTGAAGCTGAACGGTGTTGCGATAAATGTCCCAGTCGGAGAAGTTGGCGTACTGCACGGATTGGCGCTTGCCGGCGAGGGAGTGAGTCTTGCCGTCAAAGCCGGTGTAGTTTCCATCGGTGTCGCTGAAGACGTTGGGCGAGAGGAAGGAGTGATAGAGGCCGGTGTAGAAGATCGTGCGTTGATCGGGAGTGCCGCCTTCGACAACGGTGCGGTTGAGCAGCCGGGTCCAGATGCCGCGCGCGGTGGCGTGGAGCCCGTCGAAGTCCCAGCCGCGAAGCTCGTTATCGAGGTTGCCGCGGGCGCCGGCTTCGCTGACAGACGAAATGCCGACTTTGAGCAGGACTTCGTGCTGCTGGCCGAAATCGAGCCAGGCGCCGGTGTGCTTGCCCTCGGCCGAAGGCACATCGGCGTGGATGGCATCGTCCTGCCACACAGTGGAGCGGATGAGCGGCTCATTGAAGCGGCCGGCCACGTAGACCTTGTAGTGGGAGTCGGACCCGCAGAAACGGCCGGCGCTCGACCAGCCCGAGAACGTGCCATCGGGTCTGACCGTGATGCTGTTGCCGAATGCGTCGTGATCGTGCGGCCTGGAGTCTTTGTCGGGGATGGAGTTGGCGCTGCTGCCGGCGTTCACCAGGATGCGGGCGTCTGCGCCTTGCGGAAAGGTGAAACGCGCGATGCCGGCATGCACGGCAACGGTGAGCTCGACGCGAATGCCATTGTCAAGCGTGAGGTCGTAATAGCCGGGATGCGCCTGCTCGCGGCTGTGATCGAAAGCGGCGGCATACGGTGCTAAGCCCGGGCCGGGGCTGGTCTTGAGTTCGGCGGTGGTGGGCAGGACGGCGAAGTCGCCATAGAGCGGGCAGCCCGCCCCGCTGACGTGGGTCAGGCTGAAGCCGCCGATCTGCTTGTCGCCATAGGCGTACCAGGCGTCGGTGTTGGTGTCGGGGCTCCACTGGATCATGCCAAACGGCAGCGTGGCGCCGGGAAACGTGTTGCCGCCGCCGGCGGTGCCGATGAAGGGATCGACTGCGTCGTAGGGGCTCGTGGAGGACTGCGCATTCGTTGGAAGGATGTGCAGGAAGAGAAGGAGAATCAGGCTGAGACGTAAATCGGAAAAGACCCGCATGCGATGTTTCCTTGAGAGGGTTTCTCTGCAAGGACAACATTCTAGCCGCTCGGGGTTACGTGGCGAGCCACCCCACGGACGAAGACCTGTCCGTGGGGACCCCGGTAAGCGCGAAAGGATGGGCCGGGTTGGTCTTGGTTACTGCAGCGCGTAGACTGTATTGAGCACCTTCTGCTGCAGGGCTTCGGGGAGCGGAGCGTAGGAAAGCTGCGATACTTCGCCCTCGCCCGACTTCAAAATCCAGCTCAGCATATCCTTGAGGACCTTGCCTTTGCTCGCATCGGCGGACTTGGCCGGGATGAGCAGGTAGGTGAAGCTCGAGATCGGATAGGCGTTGGCCCCTGGAGCGTTGGTGATGGAGATGCGGTAGTCGGCCGGCATCTGTTTCACGCTGGCCGCGGCTTCGGTCACGCCGTCGATCGAGGCTTTGACAAAGTTGCCGGCGGAATTCTTTACGTCGCCGTAGTTGATCTTGTTTTGCAGCGCATAGATCAGTTCGACATAGCCGATGGCGCCGGGGAGCTGCCGGATCAGGCCGGCCACACCTTCATTGCCCTTGCCGCCCACGCCGATGGGCCAGTTGAGAGAACTGCCCTTGCCCGGACCGTCATTCCACTCCTTGCTAACTTTGCTCAGGTAGTCGGTCCAGATGAAGCTGGTGCCGCTGCCCTCGGAACGGTGCACCACGATGATCTTCTGGTCGGGCAGCTTCGCGCCCGAGTTGTCCTTGGCAATGCGGGCATCATTCCAGTTGTTGATCTTGCCCAGGTAAATGTCCGCGAGCACGTCGCCGCTGAACTTGAGGTCGGAAACCCCCGGAACGTTGAAGATGGGAACAACAGCGCCAAGCACGGTGGGAATGTGAACCAGCTTGATGGGCGAAGCCGACAGGGCCTGGTCGGTCATGGGCATGTCGGAGGCGCCAAAGTCCACCAGACCCTTGGTGACCTGGGTGATGCCGCCGCCCGAGCCGATCGACGCATAGTTGACCTCGACGCCGGGATGGGCCGAGCTGTATTCACTGAACCACTTGGAGTAGATCGGGTAGGGAAAGGTCGCGCCTGC
>DASXGD010000138.1:0-23676 GCA_036489245.1 Occallatibacter sp.
GAATCTGTGCACACCAGTGCTTTTTCTGGGTAGCCTGTTGGCCTCTCGAGTGGCCTATCGCTGAAAAAGCCGCCGGGAGCGATAAACACTATCTCGTATTCATCCTCGGAGAGATAGTCCAGCACTCTTGGCACAGTTCCCGAACACAAAAGATCGTCGTCACTTATGATCCAGAGATATTTTGTGGCTGCTTGTTCATAACACTGAAGGAAATTGCGCTCGGCGCCAATGTTCTCGGTATTGCGGATGTAATCCAGCCTGGTGCCGCAACGCCTCTCCTCCTCCACGACTCTGACGGTATCATCGGTAGAAGCGTTATCGGAGATCAGCAGATGCACTCTCGGGTCGCCAGCGATCTGCTCCCGGAGACTATCGAGCAATTGACTGAGAAGACTGGAACGATTGTAGGTCGGAATAGCGATCGTGAGAAGCGGTCGGTTTTCCGCCTCGCTGAGTCTGGCCTGCATGAGACCTCCAGTCGGCGGGTGTCCGATGGACTCCCATTCAGCCTTGCGTGTACTCCCATTATACCCGGCTGCAATGTACGGGGTCCATTGCGCCAGAATCAAATGGAATCGCTAGTCGAGGACTGGCGAAAGAATGATGGAAATTGAAGATGCAGGAAAGTCGAGCGCAGTGGTTGAGTAAGCCCTGGTCCTACCTCAGAGAGAACGGCAGTTACGTCTTCCTTTCAGAGGTGGCGAATCGACCCTTCCACTTGCTGCGCAATTGGATGCTTGCGCGGATGCTCGGGGTCCGTCGCATCAACATCGGTCCTAGAGCGCATCTTCGCGGTCTTTCCTGTATGGCATTAGGAGAAGATTTCACAGCGGGAGATGGCTTGTGGCTGGAGGCGGTGATGCGTTACCGCAATGAGCGTTACAGCCCTAAGGTCGTGATTGGCAACCAGGTTCACGTTAGCAACTGGTGCCATATTGCCTGCACCAATTCGATCATCATCGGGGATCAGGTGCTCATTGGGAGCAAAGTGATCATCACTGACCATAATCACGGCATCTTTGGACCTGGTGCAACATCACCCACGATTCCTCCAGTCTTACGACCTTTGGACAGCGATGGTTTTGTTAGAATTGAGGCAAACGTCTGGCTGGGAGACGGGGTCGTTGTTTGTCCGAGGGTCACAATGGGCGAGGGAAGCGTGGCTGGCGCCAATGCAGTGGTGACCGCGGATGTTCCCCCTTTTACGTTGGTGGCGGGAGTACCTGCCCGTCCTATCCGGCGCTATGATCCTGATCTTAAGCTTTGGGTCCAAGTATGAAGCGCGTTGCCTGCACGATTGTCTCGGCCAATTACCTCCATTTTGCCTGGACTCTTGCCGAGTCGTTCCTGAACTTTCATCCAGAGGATGAGTTCCATGTTCTTTTGGTGGACCGGTCTCCAGAGGGCTTCGTCAACCGCGATCCGCGGGTCCACATCCTCGAAGTGGAAAAGCTTGGCTTGTCGGGGTTTCGTTCCCTGGCATTCAAGTACAACATTCTGGAGTTCAATACTGCAGTCAAGCCGAGCTTTTTGAAATACCTGTTCGACGGCGGTGCGGACAAGGCCATTTACTTTGATCCGGATATATATCTTTTCCGTCCGGCCGAGTTGATCTATGAGGCGCTCAACTCTGCTTGCGCGGTTCTTACCCCGCATTTGCTGTCTCCCACCCCCGATCCGGATCATATTTATGAAAACGATCTCCTGGTCACCGGGGTATTCAATCTTGGATTCATAGCCGTCTCGAACAATTCCCAGGGACGCCGCTTTCTTGATTGGTGGGAGGAACGTTGTCTTCGCTTCGGGTTTGAAGACCTTCGTTGCGGGCTTTTCGTGGATCAGAAGTGGATTATCCATGCGCCTTGCTTTTTCGACAGCATTCACATTCTCCGCGACGTTGGATGCAATGTTGCTTATTGGAATCTTCATGAAAGGTCATTGAGCGCGACGCAGGATGGATATATCGTGAATGACCGTGCGCCGCTTGTGTTCTTTCATTTCAGCGGGTACAAGCTATCCACTCCCGATGAGCTCTCGACCAAATTGCGTTTGAAGCAGACCATATACCCGACACTGCGCAAGCTTCTGCTCTTTTATGGCGAGCGCCTGAATGCCAATGGCGCTGAGACCTGCCAACGGTATGAATACGCCTATGCGCATTTTTCTGACGGGTCCCTGGTTACCACCCTCGCCCGTCGACTCTATTCGGTTACTATCGACCAGTGGGGTGACCAGGATCCCTTTGATGCAACCGGAGAGTTTTTCAAAGCGGCAAAGAGAGCGCGCTTACTTTCCAAAAAGGACCAGAGCGGAAAGTATAGTTCGAATAATCTGGCCTCAGACGACTGGCGAATTAAAGCAATTAATCGTTTCCTGTTCAGCCTTCCCCGAATCGTCGGTGGGGATCGATACACGATGTTGATGAAGTATCTTTCCTTCATCACGATCTTGCGCAATCAGCGGCAGCTTCTGTTGATGGACGAGCCCGATCACTGAGATAGTGCTCTGCTCGAAACACATGGACGGAGCAGGAATGATCTTGTAATTTGATTCTGGATTTCATATGCGGTCGTCTTACCTGGGTGAATTAGGATGTCGTGGACGGTACTCTACATAATCGACGTATTTGCTATCTCCACATTTATCTTCTCTTATTATAAGAATTGCTACCGTCGCGGTTATCGTTTCGACTTTTGGCACGCGCAGTTGTTATTAGTATGTGTCTTTCCCAATATGGTGCTGCTCCCATTTGTAAGAAGCGAAATGAACCGGGTGATCCTCGGCGATGACTTTGATGTGGTGATGGCGGCCCTGCCTTCGGTTTTTCTGATTACGGTGGTTGGATATTTTGCCACCCTCCTTGGGGGCAGTTTATGGCGGCTTCGTGCAAACATTGGAGTCCGCAAGCACCTCGCTGAGGTGCTCGACATTGTTCCTCGATGCTCCCTGATGCTGATGACGACACGCAGCGTGCTCGTGTTTCAGGCGCTACTGTGTCTTTGTCTTCAGGCGGTGGTATTGACCGTGTACTTTGCCAGTAGCGGATTTGGCTTTGACCTTCGCGCCTTCACATTCGCCAATCCCATGTTTCGGCCTGTTGCTCAGACCGCCTCAGCGTATTCAGTCCTGATTGCGTCTCATTGCCTGGCACGATATGTCGACAGCAAAGAAAGGATTCTCCTCGTCTGCACGGTGAGTCTGACCTTTGGCATGGTGTTCTTTGGTTCCAGGAGTAACCTTTTTGCGATCTATCTTGGCGTGCTGGCGTGCTATCTGGTAAAGCTTCGAGGCCGGCTTCGCCTCTTCTCTCTCGCTCTGGTCGTCGCGCTTGTGTTGTCGGCGGCATTCTATCTCGGTAATGTGCGTGCAGGTCAATACTCGTTGATACAGTTCTTTGCCTCCATCGCGTTTCTTTTGCTGTATGGAAACAACTTCTCAGATTTGCGCGACTTCGCCTGGGTATATGGGACCTGGGACCACGTTTTTTGGGGTGGCAAGACCTATCTTGCGGCGTTGTTTTCCTTTGTTCCACGGGCTGTATCGCAGTTCCGAGACACATGGGGTTTTGGCGCCGTCACGGCCGCGACGGCGGGCTTCGATCCACAGCTTCACCCGGGTTTACGGCCCGGATACTTTGGTGAGGGCTTCTTTAATTATGGCTTGCCAGGGGTGGTCCTGGTGGGGCTTCTGGTCGGCCTGCTAACGCGCCGCGTCGACATCGATACCAAGAAGGCTCTCACGGGTCCGCGTTCATCGATGATGAGAGCTTTTGCCGCTGCTCAATTGCTTCAGGTGGCGGGCTGCGTCGCGATTAGCGTGAATCTGTCAGGCTTCTATGTAGTCGTCGGTATTTATGCGTTTTCTTGGGTCTTGTTGCAGCTTTTCCGATTAACGGGTGCGGTTCAAAAGCCACTCGCGCATTTCGACTAGGTTCGGTGCTTGCGGCGGGGATCGATGAACCGCGAGCCCTTTCAGAAGGGGTCAGGATTGGTTCGTAAGCGAGCAATCATCGTGAAGTTTGGCCAAATTGGCGATGTGATCATGGCTGTTCCCGCCGCGTACGCACTTTATCAGCAAGGGTTTGAACTGGATTGGGTGTGTGGAGAAGCAGTACGCCCGTTGCTCGAATGTTATTCGTGGATCAAAGTGCTTCCCGTCGACGATCGGGCAATTTTCTCGGGGAACCCCTTTCAGCGCATTCGCGGCATCTGTGGCTTTTGGGGCGCCGTCATGGGCAGGCGATATGATTTGTGCGCCACCCTGTACTACGATCGGCGGTTCCGCCTTCTGACAATGCCCATAAGGGCCAAAAGAAAGCTCTCTCTCTCCCGAGAATCGAGGTCCTCTGCACTGCTCCCGGGACGTCGTCAAACCGACGAGTTTATTCGCCTGCTCCTGTCAAGAGAGGATAGTTGTGTTGAGCGGAGCACTTTGTTGATCCGGCCAGATCGCCTGCCATCCTCTCCCTGGACCAGTAAGCGAGTCAAAGAGCGCATTGCAGTTGTTCCCGGCGGCACCAGGAACGTCGTCGGAGAACAGCCTCTGCGTCGTTGGCCGATTGAGAATTATCTACAGATCACCCATCGATTACTCGACCGCGGCTGGGAGGTCGTTTTGATCGGGGGACCGGACGACACATGGGTGAGTGAGAAGTTTCAAGCGTTACCGGTCACTGACTGCATCGGCCGACTGTCCCTTCCGCAGGTTATCAGCGCTTTCGACGATTGTGACGCTGTGATCTCGCACGATACGGGACCCATGCATCTGGCCGGGCTGACCCAGGTTTGTCTGATTGGCATTTTTGGCCCCACCGATCCGTCAGTGTTTTTACCCCGTCGGACCTTCTCATTGGGAATCTGGGGGGGACAAGGTTTCGCGTGTCGCCCCTGCTACGATGGGCGTAACTTTGCTCCCTGCCGGTTCAACGGGTGCATGCACCAGGTCACGCCGGAGCTGGTCTTGAGGGAACTGGACCAACTATTGTGTGACCGCAACCGTGGTTTGCCCGCTCCCTGGCGGATCGTGTTTCCCGAGCCGGCACTGGATGCGAACATGGTTTCGATAAACGCCGTTCGGCCCGTCCAGTGATCGAGCCGCTCGATGCGCTGTCCAAACCAATTAACGGTCGCATATCACATTTCAATTCAAAGGATTGAAAAGACATGTCACGGATGCCGCGTGAGTTGAGTCCATGGAAGGTTGTGGTCCGTTCTACTGTCAGAAAATTTGCCGCGTTTACGCGGGCTCGACGACCCATCTTGTTCCCAACCTACGATGAGCATGTCAGAAGGAGGATCGAGAGGTACCACGACGACGTACGATATTCCACCCTTGCACTGGCTATGCAGCGACTTGAAACGGAGAACATCGCGGGGTCGTTTGCCGAGGTGGGAGTGTATCAAGGAGCCACGAGTCTTTTCATGCACACGCAAAGTCCACATCGAACGCTGTTTCTGTTTGACACTTTCGAGGGCTTTCCTCGACAAGACATGGAACATGGTCTCGATGAACGGTTCAAAGATACTTCAGTAGCCGCGGTCGGCAACCTTTTAGGCAATTCTCCCGTTCTTCAATTTCGGCCAGGATACTTCCCGGAGACAGCAATTGGATTGGAGGATCATAAATTTGCACTGGTGATGCTGGATGTGGATATGTACCGGCCTTCGCTCGAAGTTTTTCGTTTCTTCTATCCGCGGCTCGTACGGGGCGGGTACTTCTTCATGCATGACTATAATTCTCTAGAGTCGGAAAGGGCGGTCTCGAGAGCTGCGGATGAGTTCATGAGCGATAAGCCCGAGCTTCTCATGGAAATTCCCGATTACTTCGGGAGCGCCCTCTTTCGGAAAATCTGAGAGGGTGGGCGGGACTTTTGCCTCCTGCCCAATTCAACGGGTGCATGCACCAAGTCTCCCCGGCACTTGTATTACACGAATTGGACCGGCTCTTGACTGAACGTGAGCAGGGGCTGCCCAGTCCCTGGCGGATCGTGTTTCCTGAGCCGGTTGGTGAAAACAATGTTCTGCCTGTCGCCGCGGTCGCGCCCTCGGGCGGTGGTGGTCTTTCAGGCAGCCGGCGGGAGGGCCCCAAGGAAACTTCGTCATGATCGAAGTTGAGCATTGTTGTAACACCCCCGTCGCAATCCCGGGCGGGATCGTGTGAAGGGCAAAAAGCGGTCTCGCGCCACCTCCGGCGCACCGGTGTAAACGGTTCCAACCAATTGGGTTGTCCCCTTGACCGTAACTAAAATCGCGGGTCGGTGATTCTCGGCCGGAACGGATCGTTCCGGATGGTATGCTTTTCTAGTGGGTAAGGTCTATCCCGTTCATGTGAGAAGATTTGGTCTAAAGCAGATCTTCGGAGGGCCAAAAGCGAATGCGTGTCCTGTTTCTCAATCCGCCGTTTCACCCTCGTTATTCGAGGGAGCAACGCAGTCCGGCTGTGACAAAGAGCGGCACACTCTACTATCCGAAGTGGCTCGCAACGGCAGCCGGAGTGGCAATCAAGAATGGACACGATGTCGACCTGGTGGATGCGCCGGCGTGCGGAGCGTCGGTGCAGGCGGTGATTGACCGGATCGAGGCGAAGAATATCGATGCCGTGGTGTGCGACACTTCGACTCCGAGCATTCTGAACGATACCAGCGTCGTGGAATCACTGGTTGCCGCCAAGCCTTCTCTGCACGTGCTGCTTGTGGGCCGCCACGTATCCGCCCTTCCGAAAGAGACGTTGGCGTCGTCCAAGGCGCTGCAGGCTGTCGCGGTGCGGGAGTACGAGTACACGGTTCGCGATTGGCTGGCGGCATTGGATTGCGGCGCCGATCTCTCGGGCGTCGACGGCCTGGTTTGGCGCCGGGCGGCGACGGGCGAGATTGTGGTGAACAAGCAGCGGGCAGCAATTGAGAACCTGGACGAGCTCCCATTTGTCAGCGAAGTCTATAAGCGGTTTTTACATACTCCTGATTATTTTTACGGGCACTCGTTGTGGCCGCTGGTGGTCTTCGACAGCAGCCGAGGCTGTCCTTACCACTGCTCATTCTGCGTGTATCCGCAGACGTTCAGCGGGCACATCATGCGATTCCGGTCCGTAGGGCATGTGGCGGATGAGTTTGATTTCGTGGCCCGCGAGATGCCCGAAATCAAAACCGTGATGTTGGAGGATGACACCTTCATTGTGAGCAAGCCGCGCACGCTTGAATTGGCGAACGAGCTCATCCGTCGTGGGAACAAGTTACCCTTTGACGCCAACTGCCGGGCCGACATCGGTGCAGAGACAGAGTTGCTGTCGACGCTGCACAAGGCGGGTGCTCGCCTGTTTTGCGTCGGATTCGAAAGCGGCGACGTGGAAGTGATTCACGGGATGCACAAAAACAACGATGACCGCCGTGACGCCAAATATCACGAAGAAGCGCACCGGTTCGTTCGCCGCTGCCACGAGTCGGGGATCATGGTGCATGGTTGTTTCATGGTTGGCAATCTGAATGAAACGCCGGCCAGCATGGAGAAAACCCTGCAGTTTGCAAAGAAGCTCAGGCCCGATACGGCGCAGTTCTTTCCCATCATGGTCTATCCGGGAACGGTCGCCTATCAGGAAGCGAAAAAGCGCGATTACATTCAGATCGAAACATGGGATGCATGGCTGACCAAGGATGGGCTGCACAACAGCGTTGTGACTCTGCCCAATATTACGCACGAACAACTGGTGAGCTTCTGCGATCGTGCACGGCGCAAGTTCTATCTCGATCCATCCTATCTCGCTTATAAATTGAAGCAGTCCATGAAGGATCGCCGTGAGCTGCAGCGCAATTTAAAAGGCTTTATAACTCTGTCCAAGTACCTGTTGCGGGGAAGTCAGCACGATAAAGAAGGAAAGCCCGAGGACAAGACGGTCGTGCCGCCCAAGGCTCAAGACGCAACGGTATAAACGGGGCTCGGTCGCAAGTCAAAGGCGCGAAGTCGTAGCTCGAAATTCGCTGCCAGGACGAAGGCGGCGACGGGACTAAGCCCACGGGGATAGCAAGAGGGGGAACCATCGCAGGCGAGTCGGTCTCGATCATCATTCCAACCTTCAATGGAGCTAGCCGGATTGGGCGCTGTCTGGATGCCCTTTCGAGGCAATCGGGCGGACGTCGCCTCGAGATCCTGGTGGTCAACGACGGTTCGACAGACGAGACAGCATCTCGAGTTCAGAGCTTTCCCGGTGTTCGCCTCATCAACCAGGCGAATGCGGGTCCGGCTGCCGCGCGAAACAACGGGGCGGCTCAGGCACAAGGCGCCATCATCCTGTTTACCGACGACGATTGTGTTCCCACTCCAGGCTGGATTGATGCCATGCTTGCGCCGTTTGAAGACCCGGAGGTGATCGGCGCCAAGGGAGTTTATCGGACCCACCAGCCGGAGGTGATGGCCCGCTTTGTCCAGATCGAATATGAAGACCGTTATCGACTGATGGCGGATCGACCCGATATCGATTTTATCGACACTTACTCTGCTGCCTTTCGCCGGGACCGATTCCATCAAATGGGTGGTTACGATACTTCGTTTCCGGTGGCGTGTGCAGAGGATGTGGAATTGTCGTATCGCATGTCGAGGCGAGGCTGGAAGATGAAGTTCGCTCCGGCTGCGGTCGTTTATCATACCCATCCCAGCCGCTTTGCAGGCTATATCCGAAAGAAATACAAGTTTGCGTACTGGCGCATGCTGGCGGTCCGCAGGAATCCCGCCAAAGGCGTGAAGGACAGCCATACGCCCCAGATCATGAAGCTTCAATTGCTGCTTCCACCCGCTTTGCTAGCGGCAGTGATGTTCGATGTGGTGATGCGGCCGGACATTTCGGCGACATGGCTGGTGTTGGGAGCATTCCTGCTCAGCACAGTGCCCTTTAGCCTTCGGGCGTTGGGGAAAGACTATGCCGTTGGAATCCTTTCTCCATTTCTGCTCGCGGCGCGTGCCTTTGCGCAGTTCCTGGGCGCACTGCGAGGCGGGATTCACGCGTGGCGCAGCCCGCGGCCGGTTGAAGATCGATCGGCGGCGTGATTCACTTCGTTTTCTTCGGTCTCACCGCAGGGGAGTGAAGATCCTGCAAAGTCTGTTTCTGAATCCCACCGCTATCAAAGTTTGATGGATCAAGCCACGCTTCAAAGGCTCGTTTGCGCGCCGGCCATTCTTGGTCGAGCATGGCGAACCAGGCGGTGTCGCGGTTGCGGTCCTTGATCACCATGTGCTGGCGGAAGATGCCTTCGTAGGCGAAGCCGAGGCGGAGTGCGGCCCGGCGGCTGGGCTCGTTTTCGGCGTTGCACTTCCATTCGTAGCGGCGGTAGCCAAGGTCATCAAAGACACGGCGGGCCATCAGGTACATGGCTTCAGTCGCGGCCGTGGTGCGCTGCAGGATGGGTGAGAGCAGGATGTTGCCCACTTCGACCACGCCGTGGGCGGGGTCAATGCGCATATAGCTGGCGTAGCCGGCGGCCAGGGGCGGGGCATCCGGGAGCGCAAGATCGCCGCGGTTCCCGCGGTGGGGAAGAATGGCGAAAAACACGGCGCTGGGTGACGATTGCTTTTCGGCCAGGGCGGCGTGAAGGGCCGATTCGCTGGCATAGGGGCCATCCGCCAGCCAGGCCCAGACCTCGTCATGGCCGCGTACGGCATTCCAGATGGCGGCCGAATGCCGGTCGGCGTCGAGCGGTTCGAGGGTCACGGAACGGCCGCGGAGGGTTACTGGCCGGGGCGGCTGGACCGGCTTCCAGTTGAGTGCCATGGCTGGGGCAGGAGTCACAGGGCCAGCTTATCAGGCACTTGGGGCGCGAACCCCGGGATAGGGCGAACCCCGCGTCGCCCTGGTATGGTGTCCTCGAAATTCGTTTCAAAAACCGGTCTCCCCGAAACCGCAGGTCCTTCGACTTCGGTCGCTCGGCGACCTTCGCTCAGGATGACAGCGGCGTGGGACGCACGGCGGACTTCGCTCCAGGATGGCAATCTCACTTGTGTTGCAAATTTAAGAGACAGGACACTGGTTATTCCTCGACCGGACGCCAGGCTTTCACGCGTTGATCGATTTCCGCTTTTTCTGAGGGAGGCAGCCTGTTGGCCGCTTCATTGCGAAGGGTTGTTGTTTTCTGCTTTGTATCGCCGGTGAGGTGAGGTTCGGCAATGCTCAGCCAGAAGTACACCAGCGCCGGTTGAGCCTTGAGTAACATGGCGTAGTTGAACATCGCAGCCACATCGCCCTGCTGAGCGGATCGATGAAGCCATTTCCTGGCCTGATCGGTGTCGGCCTGTAGTCCCTGTTCGCCCTGGTAGTAGTCCATGCCCAGTTGGAACTGCGCGTCCGCCGAGCCGGCTTCCGCAGCCTGGCGCAGCAGATCGAACGATCGCTGTTCGTCCTTGGGAACCCCCTGGCCATTGTGGTAGAGGAAGGCCAGGTTCAACAGGGCATCGGAATTCTTCTGCTGCGCGGCCTTTTGATACCACGCCAGCGCCTGCGCGAAGTCCTGGGGAACTCCTTTGCCATGAACGTAGAGGAGCCCCAGCGAGAATTGCGCGGGGGCGAATCCCTGATCGGCCGCCTTGCGATACCATTGCGCTGCCATCGCAGGGTCCGCGGGGACGCCGGTGCCGAATTCGTACAGGACTCCCAGGCTGTGCTCCGCCTGGGGGTACCCCTTGTCCGCAGCCTTGCGGTACCATGCGGCGGCCTGCGCCGGGTCCTTGGCAACCTGGGCGCCCAACTCATATTTCGTGCCGACCAGAAATTCCGCTTCGAGATTTCCGGCATTGGCCTTGGCCATGAGGGCGTGGTCGATCCCGGGAGTTGGGGCCGGACCCTGGCCGAAGCAAATGGTTGTCATCATTATCATTAAGACCGGTACGGCCATCAGCTTTGCACGGCTGCTCATCCACGTTCCTCCGAATCAAAGAGCAAGATATCAGAAGGCCCCGATGGCCATCGTTGATTTAGGTCATGCGGACACGGGCGTTTCCTCAGCATCGCCCCGCCCGGAGATTTGGCCCTCGTTACCCACAACATGCACAGGGGAACCTCGAAATGCACCTGTTTTGCAACTTGTTGGAGGTGCCGCCGGGGACTAGGCTTGGAGGGTGAATTTTTGGCCGATTTTGAGGTGTGCGGGGCAGGAACCGGAGAGGCGGGAATCGGCGCTCGAAGGCCCGGCGACCCGCGCCAAATGGGGTCGGACGAGCTTTCCACAGCAAAAGCCCAATGTTTTGAAGCGGGTTACCTACGGATGCATCGAAAATACAAGATATTGTGGTTTGAACTTGACTTGCACCATAGACAGCGGTATTTTTCCATCTGCGGCTGTAATAGGACCTTAAAGATGTTCGGCGTAAACTACGCCGCCACAGCCCGACAGCAGGAGAGAATTCGCGGTAGGTTTGCATCCACCCATTCCCCTCCGTTGCGTGAACACCCCAGGTCCCGATTTGCCGATGCGGCTGCGAGCCAAATTGCGATTGCATTATCCATTTTTGTCGGTTTAGGAGATTCCCATGAATGAGGCTCACGTACATAGTCCTGCGGCGCAGGTTTTCTCCTCGTCTCTTCAGAAAGGGCTGACCTTTTCGCGCCGTTTCTCAACCGAAAACGTGTCGCCCTACGATGAAGTGCAGTGGGAGCGCCGCACCGCGTCCATTACCGACAGCAAAGGGAATTCGATCTTCGAGCAGAAGGATGTGGAGGTGCCGCTCGACTGGTCGATGACGGCCACCAACATCGTGGCGTCGAAGTACCTGCACGGGCAGATGAACACGCCGGAGCGGGAGACGGGAGTACGGCAGCTGGTCGAGCGCGTAGCGGAGACGGTGCGCGACTGGGGCCTGACAGGCGGTTATTTTGCCACGGCCGAGGATGCGGCCACGTTCCACGACGAACTGGCGCATATGCTGCTGACGCAGAAGGTGGCCTTCAACTCACCGGTGTGGTTCAACGTGGGTTGCGACCGGCTGGAGCCAAACTCCGACGGGCAGAACTGGCACTGGGACCCGGCCAGCGGGGGGGTGAAGTTCTCGGCCACGGGGTATCGGAATCCGCAGTGCTCGGCGTGCTTCATCAACGCGGTGGACGACTCGCTGGATTCGATCCTGACCCTGGCCAAGACGGAAGGAATGTTGTTCAAGTGGGGTTCCGGCACCGGAACCAACCTGTCGTCGATCCGCGGCTCGATGGAGCTGTTGTCGGGCGGCGGGCAGGCCTCGGGGCCGCTGAGCTTCATGCGCGGTTTCGATGCGTTTGCCGGCGTGATCAAGTCTGGAGGCAAGACGCGCCGCGCCGCCAAGATGGTGATCCTGAATGTCGATCACCCCGACATCGTGGACTTCATCGAGTGCAAAGCCAAGGAAGAGGCGAAGGCGTTCGCGCTGATCCGGGCGGGGTACGACGGGTCAGGGCCGGACTCGGAGGCCTACTCGTCGATTTTCTTCCAGAACGCCAATAACTCGGTGCGGGTGAGCGATGAGTTCATGCGGGCCTACGAGAACGATGGCGAGTTCACCACCCGAACGGTGAAGGATCAAAAGCCGATCAAGACTTACAAGGCGCGGGAGATCATGCACAAGATCGCCGAATCGACTTGGCTGTGCGGCGATCCCGGCATGCAGTTCGACACCACGATCAACCGCTGGCATACGAGCAAGAACACGGCGCGCATCAACGCATCGAACCCCTGCTCGGAGTACATGTTCCTGGATAACTCGGCGTGCAACCTGGCCAGCTTTAACCTGCTCAAGTTTGTCACCCCGGCGGGGACGTTCGATATCGCCGCCTATCGGTATGCAGTCTCGATCGTGATCACGGCGATGGAGATCCTGGTCGACAATTCGGGTTATCCGACAGAAGCGATCGCGAAGAACTCGCACGACTATCGGCCCCTGGGGCTGGGGTACGCGAACCTGGGCGCGCTGTTGATGGCGTTTGGACTGCCGTATGATTCGGCGGCGGGCAGGGACCTGGCGGCGTCGCTAACGGCCATCATGTGCGGGCAGGCGTATCTGCAGTCGGCTGTCATCGCGGGCGCGTGCCCGACGCTGGGTTCGGCTACTCCGCTGACGGCGGGCGTGGAACACACCGGAGGCGCATGCCCCGGCTTCTACGTCAACCGCGAGCCGTTTCTGGACGTGATCCGCATGCATCGGGCCGAAGTAAACAAGATTGGCAAGTCGAGGTCGAGCGGCGAGCCGTTCGCGGTGCCGCAACTCGATGTGCTGATCGACGCCAGCCGCGAGTGCTGGGACCTGGCGCTGCTGTATGGCGAGCGGCACGGGTATCGTAATTCGCAGACCACGGTGCTGGCGCCGACGGGAACCATCGGATTCATGATGGACTGCGATACGACCGGCATCGAGCCTGACCTAGCGCTGGTGAAGTACAAGAAGCTGGTGGGCGGCGGCATGATCAAGATCGTCAACAACACCGTGCCTGCGGCTCTGTTCAAGCTGGGCTACAGCAACGAGGCGGTCAATGCGATCGTGAGCTACATCGATGCGACGGGCACGATCGAAGGGGCGCCGGGCATCAAGCCCGAGCACCTGGCGGTGTTTGATTGCAGCTTCAAGCCGGCCAAGGGAACGCGCTCGATTCACTATATGGGCCACATCAAGATGATGGCAGCGGCGCAGCCGTTCCTCTCCGGGGCCATCTCGAAGACCGTCAACCTGCCCAACGAAGCGGGCGTAGAGGAAGTCGCCGAAGCGTACGCCGAGAGCTGGCGGCAGGGGATCAAGGCGGTGGCCATCTATCGCGACGGCTCCAAAGGCACGCAGCCCCTGAACACGAGCATGGATGCCAAGAAGGAGCCATCGGCGCTCGACGTGGTGGGGAGCCGGGTGATGACGCAGTTGGCAGCGGGACGGGCTCCGGCGGACGCCGATGTGAAGGTTCTCGAGGCCAAGATCGGCGAAAAGCTGGAGGTGACGGCGAAGCAAGTGGTCGCGGCCGGCGCGGCATTCCAGAAAGCGATGGACGAAATCGCCAAGGCCGCGGCGGTTCCGGTGATCAATGCATCGGCAGCGTTTGAGACCGCGCCCAAGGCGACAACACAAGACCTGAATGCTCCTCCGCGCGCCGTGCGGCACCGCTTGCCGGAAGAGCGGGCCTCGGTCACACACAAGTTTTCGATTGCGGGCCACGAAGGATACATCACGGTGGGTCTCTATCCGACAGGCCAGCCGGGCGAAATCTTCATCAAGATGGCCAAGGAAGGATCGACCGTCTCCGGCATGATGGATTCCTTCGCGACCGCGATCTCGCTGGCTCTGCAGCATGGGGTTCCGCTGCGCGTGGTCTGCGAGAAGTTTGCGCATACGCGCTTTGAGCCCTCCGGGTGGACGGGCAACGAGAAGATCGGCTATGCCAAGAGCCTGATGGACTACATTTTCCGCTGGCTCAATCTGCGCTTCTTGTCTGGCGAGCAGTTGACGCTGTTTGCGGGATTGGCTCCGCAGGCTACGCCGCTGCCGGTGAGCCCCACGCTGCTGCCGGAGACCGAACCGGAAGAAGACGGCGGCATTTCGCAGGGACAGCTGTCGCGGCTGGCGGAAGAAGTGGCGCGCAAGCTGAACCAGGTCAGCGGCCAGACCGGGCCGAGCGGGCAGGGCAGCCTGGGAAGCTCCGGGATGGGTTCGACGTCCGCACCGGCGGGCGGCATCGCGCCCGAGATTGAAGCTGAGGGGACGGGGGCGGCCAGGCCCACGCATGGGCCCGGCATACAGGATCGCGGCCTCTACCATGCGTCGGACGCCATGCGCGACCTGTACGATATGGGCGATGCGCCGAGTTGCGGTGTGTGCGGCGCCATCATGGTCCGCAACGGCAGCTGCTACCGCTGCATGAGCTGCGGGTCGACGAGCGGGTGCAGTTAGCAACTTTTACGTACGTTTAGTGGAGCAGCAAACGTTGGCCAGGTCGTGACGATCTGGCCAACGTCTTTTGATGCATTGGAGAACGCGGACTTGCGCTGGATTCAACTGATCTGGACCGCTGTCCCGGTGGCGCTGGCAGGGGTGCTTTGCTGTCAGGAGCCCAAGGCATGGGTTCTTACCGGCGACTATCCGCGCGCGCATGACCCTTCGATTGCAAGAGAAGGCAACCACTACTACGTCTTCGCGACCGGCCGCGCGCCGGATGGGGGCCAGCTTCCGATCCGTTGCTCGACAGATTTGACGGAGTGGAAGTTATGCGGCCATGTCTTCGACGGCCTTCCAGAGTGGGTTCATGAGGCAAGCCCGCGGACGCGCGATTTGTGGGCGCCGGACATTTCATTCTTCAGCGGCAAGTACCACTTGTACTACGCCTATTCGGCCTTCGGGATTAATGCGTCCGGCATTGCTCTCGCAACCAACCAGACGCTGGATCCCGCCAATCCGAAGTATCACTGGGAAGATGAAGGGCTGGTCTTGAAGTCGACGGAGTCGGATGACTTCAACGCCATTGATCCGAACATCGTCCTCGACGGCAAGGGGCAGCCGTGGATGAGCTTCGGCAGCTTCTGGAGCGGGATCAAAATGCGCCGCATCGATGCGAGAACCGGAAAACTCTCTCGGAAGGATACGAAACTCTATTCGCTGGCGGCGCGGGTGAAGCCGGAGAATGCCGAGCCGCAGCCACCCAACCTGCCGGCAAATTGGCAAGCGATCGAAGCGCCGTTCATCGTCCACCATGGAGAGTTCTATTACTTGTTCGTTTCGTTCGATCTATGCTGCCGGGGCACTAAGAGCACCTATCGCATCATGGCCGGACGTTCGCGCAAGCCGTCGGGTCCGTATGCGGATGCGGACGGGAAGCCGATGCTCGCGGGCGGGGGCACCCAGCTGCTGGCCGGCAACGAACGCTGGCTGGGGCCCGGGGGCGAGTCGGTTCTGGAGCGGACGGAAGGCGATCTCCTCGTCTTTCATGCCTATGATGCGGCTACCGGAAAACCAGCGCTTCAGATCTCCGATTTAATGTGGGATCAGGGTTGGCCGCATGCGGTTCTGGGAACCAGCGGCGAGTCGAAATAGCGGGCGGTTCAGCACCGAAGGCGTTCCGAATCGTGAATGTCGCGTCGGACGCAAGACCGAATCATTCGTCGAGCTTGAAGATGCGAATCTGCACCAGCTTGGCGATGGTGAGGTCTTTGAGGCCGCGCTGCTGCATGCGCTGGATGAAATCCGGCGTGATCTTGAAGATGCGAATCTGGATCAGCTCGTCGAGCGTGGGTTGGTACCCGAGCGCGCGGATCTGACGGACTTCCTCGGCATTGACGCCCTGCACTTTGAGACCGACCAGCTTGTCGGCATCGGGTAACTCGTAGCCCAGGGAAGTGATCCCGTGGATGTACTCAGGGTTGACGTTGAAGATGCGCAGAGCGAGCAGGTTGTCGATGGTGATGCCGCGGACGCCGGTCTGTTTCATGGATTGCGCAAAGGCGCTGTCGACGCCTATGAAGGCGTATGCCTCGAGTTTTTCCGAATCGAGACCGGTGTAGCCCATGCGGTCCATCTTTTCGACGAAGGCCGCTTCGGGTGTGAAGACGGAAGTGCCCGTGAGTTCGCCATTGCGAACCGTGCCGGAACAGGTGAATGTGCCCGCTTCGGCGGCGAGGGTGGCGGTCAGGTTTGCGCCATCACGATTGAGGTCGGCCAGGGTGATGCCGGTAAAGCGGGAGATGGATTCGTTGCTGAAGTTGGAACCACAGTGGCGGTCGCCGTTTTCGCAGTCGCCTTTCTTGTCGATGTGCAGGCTGAAGCGATCGTGGTCTTCGCTGGCGCCGATGGAACAGTCAGCGCGGAGGGGGGCGAGGGACGCGGCATGAAGCGTGACGGAGAACGCTGCGAGAAGGACGATGGCTGGGGTCGATGTGCATGGATACATCGGAAACTCCTTTTCGAAAATGCGCGAGGCTCTCTTGAGCGCCGCGATAGTGGCGTTCAGGATGGTCGTATGACGGGAACGGTTGCAGGGCTACGGTTTCACTGATTCATCGTCGAGCAATCCGGAAATCCGGAGCTGCACCAGCTTGTCGAGCGAGAGGTTGTTGAAGCCGTGCTTTTGCGCGAGAGCGATGAAGTCTGCGTCGATCTTGAAGATGCGGGTCTTGATCACGTCGTCGACCGTAGCCCCCGGATATTTCTGCGCGATCGTGCGGGCATATTCGGGAGTAACGCCCTGGACGCGCAGCGCCACCAGCTTCTGTGAGTCCAGATTCTTGAAGCCGGCTGCTTTCATGCCGTCGACAAACGCGGGGGTGACCTCAAAGATCCGATAGGAGATCGCATCCTGGATCGACTTCACCTCGAGCCCTTGTTTTTTGAACTCGGCGATGACCTCGGGAGAAACGCCGTGAATCTTGCACGCGATCAGGTCGTCGGCGCTGAGCTTGCCAAAGCCCATGTCGGCCATCGACCGGGCGTATTCGGGCGTGACGTTCTGAATCTTCATGGCGATCAACTTGTCGAGATCGACATCGTATCCAGCGGCTTTCATCCGGTCGATGTAGGTGGAGCCGGTTGCGGAGTCCCTGGAAGGAGTGTGGGCCGGAGGCTCCGTCGGGGCCTGCGCCTGGGCGATCAGGATTCGCGGTGCGGGCTCGGGAGCCGGTACGGGCTCGGGCGCTGAAGCACGAGCAGGAGCGGGATGGGACGCGGGGACCACCACGGGCGCAGAAACGGCGGGGACCGCCGGGAGTGGGGCTGGGGCCGGAGGAGCCGCGACTGTTTTCACCTTCGGGGCCGGGGGAAGGAGGCCGGCGATGACCTGGGGCGCGGGCAGAAGAAGCACGACGAGAACGGCGCCCAGCGCTGCGAGCGAAAAAGGACGAAGGGGGCGGTTGGGATTGCGCGGGACGGTCTCGCCGAGGATGCGAGCGATTCTCCAGCGCAGCGTTTGCACAGGCTGATGACCGTCAAGAGCCATGGCGAGGCTCATCTGCCGCGAGCGCTGTTCCTCAAGATGAAACAGGGCGCTGGCATAGACCACGGGATTGGGGCAGACCGTCAGGGCCAGATCGTCGCAGCACAATTCACGTTCATGGCGCACGCGGCCGCTGAGCCACCACACCGCGGGATGGAAGAAGAAAAGGGTCTCGATCAATGTCTGGACAAGGTTCCAGAGGAAGTCGGCGCGGCGAACGTGGGCGAGCTCGTGGGCCAGGACAACTTCAAGTTCGTCGGGGCTGAGCAACGTGACGGCAGAGATGGGCAGGAGCACGATGGCGCGCAGAGTCCCAATGGTCACGGGGCCGGCGATGGCGCTCGAGACGCGCAGCAGCACCGGGCGCGAGAGCGAGAGCGAGAGCGCCGCCGAAACGCGCTGGAAGCTGTCGCGAACGGGGGCCGGGACCTGCGAGGCGGCCGTGACACGGAGGCGATGGATGACCCACCATCCGCCGAAGCCGCGCGCTGCGAGAGTCAGCACGCCGATGATCCAGAATGCGTCGATCCAGCCCATGACGCCGGGCGTGGAACGGAGGAGGGCGAGATTGTCCGTTGCGGGACGGGATGGGGCGATGCCG
This sequence comes from Occallatibacter sp., assembly GCA_036489245.1. Lineage (GTDB taxonomy): Bacteria > Acidobacteriota > Terriglobia > Terriglobales > Acidobacteriaceae > Telmatobacter. The sequence continues at coordinate 18,500 of DASXGD010000138.1, forward strand.
GGGGCGACCATACGCGGAAAATCGCCGGCCATGAGCGCGTTGGTCATCGAAGACGCGGCGCTGGAGCTTGCCGGAGTTGACCCCATTTGCCAGGCAAAGGTGAAAACGGCTGAGGCCAGCATGGCGACAAGCGCCGCCAACGCCAGGACGTAGCGGGTCTGACTGGCGCGACTGGAGAACGCGGCGCTGAGGATGTGGTAGAGGCCGGCGATGACGGCGGCCTGCCAGCAGAAGTGAATCAGGGTCCACGCGGTGGCTTCAACAGTGTGAGTCATTGCCGCTCCTTTCGCGCCGGCGAGGGGTTGCTCTTCTTATGTTCAATCAGGGCGCGAATTTCGTCGAGGTCGTTCTGGGTGGCGGGTTCCATGGCCAGGGCATGCAGGGCCAATTGCGCCGCGGAGCCGGAAAACAAGCGGACGCTGAGATCCTTGAGGATCTTGCTCTGCATGGCGTCCTGGCTGATGGCGGCGCGATAGACGTGAGCCCGGTTTGCTTCATCGCGAACCACCAGGCCTTTCGCGGTCATAATCTGGAGCAGCTTGAGAACGGTGGTGTAGCCGGAGGGCCGCTCCTGGTTAAGCGTATCGTAGATGTCGCGAACCGTGGCGGGCTCGTTTTCCCAGAGGATGCGCAAGAGCTCCAGTTCGGATTCGGTCGGCCGGGGCACGGACTCGGAGGTCTTCGTCATGATGGGTTGACGATATACGAAGTCTTTCGTAAGTGTCAACGAAAATCTTCGTAGATAAAATTCCAAACCTGGACGGGCCGCCGTTTGTCACAAAAATGCGCAATTCTGCGTTCGGAACGGGAACCCGGTACGGATATAGAGACGTAGCTTCTACGGCATGTCCAGGGTTCGATATGTCCGGGGATCGATTCAGGAGGCGGGTCTGTGAATTCCACCACCAGTCAATTGAGGCAAATCGTGCGCCGGCTTTGGCGTGCGCCGATTTTCACCATCGTCACGCTGATCACGCTGGGCGCGGGCGTGGGCGCGAATATTGCAGTTTTCAGCGTAGTCGACGGAGTGCTGCTGAAGCCGTTGCCCTATCCGCATGCCGAGTCGCTGGTGGGCGTGTGGCACACGGCTCCGGGGCTGAACCTCGATGACGTGAACATGTCTCCCTCGAGCTACTTTATTTATCGAGAACAGAATCGCGTTTTCGAAGGGATCGGCATGTACGAGGGCGATTCGGTGAGCGTGACCGGGCAGGGAAATCCGGAGCAGGTGCACGCGCTGGATGTCACCGAGGAGGTGTTGCCGATCCTGGGCGTGACGCCGATGCTGGGGCGCTGGTTCAGCCGTGCAGACGTTCAACCCGGCAGCCCGGATACGGTGCTGCTCGATTTTGGATATTGGCAACGCCACTTCGGTGGCGATCGTTCGGTGGTGGGGCGGGCGATCCGCGTGGATGGCAAACCGCGCCAGGTCATCGGCGTGATGCCCAAGGAATTTCGCTTTCTGGACGGCGAGCAGCCTGCCTTATTTTTTCCTTTCCAGTTCGATCGCAATAAAACAACGCTGGGCCAGTTCAGCTACGGCGGAATCGCGCGCCTGCGTCCCGGGGTGACACTGCAAACGGCCAACGCCGATATCGCGCGCATGATCCCGATTGTGTTCAAGAGCTTTCCGGCGCCGCCGGGATTCAGCATGAGCCTGTTCGACAAGGCCCGCATGGGCCCGAAGGTGAGGCCGCTGACCCAGGACGTGATTGGAGACGTGGGAAAACTTCTCTGGGTGCTGATGGGCAGCATCGGTGTTGTGCTGCTGATCGCGTGTGCGAATGTGGCCAGCCTGCTGCTGGTGCGGGCCGAGGGGCGGCACCAGGAATTGGCGGTTCGCGCGGCGCTGGGTGCGAGTCCGTGGCGGATCGCGAAGGAATTTCTGCTGGAGAGCGCGGTGCTCGGGATGCTGGGAAGCGCGCTCGGCCTGGCGCTGGCCTGGGGGGCGCTGCGGCTGCTCGTCGCGCTGGGCCCGGCGGGTCTTCCCCGGTTGCACGATATCGGCATCGATTGGACAGTGCTTGGCTTCACGATCGCGGTTTCGCTGTTTTGCAGCCTGCTGTTCGGATCGATCCCGGCGCTGCGCTATGCGAGCTCGCTTCGGGGAACAGGTTTGAGAGAAGGCGGCCGGACGTTGAGCCAGGGACGCGAACGGCATCGCACACGGAACACACTGGTGGTGATCCAGGTGAGCCTGGCCTTTGTGCTGCTGATTTGTTCGGGGCTCATGATCCGCACGTTTCGCGCCTTGACGCATGTTGATCCTGGCTACGACACGACGGCGAAGGTCGAGACCGTTCGCCTGACGATTCCCGAAGCCGATGTGCCCAAGGCGGACGACGTCTTGCGGATGCAGGCGGCGATCGCGCAGCGGATGGCCGCGATTCCGGGGGTGACTGCGGCGGCATTCGGCAGTTCGGTTCCTATGGATGGAGACCAATGGTCCGATCCGGTATGGGCGCAGGACCGGAGTTATACCGATGGAGCAATGCCGCCGATGCGCCGGTTCAAGTTCGGCGCGCCGGGTTACCTGGCTACGGTGGGAATTCCGTTGATTGCCGGTCGTGACTTCACCTGGGATGAGGCCTACCAGAAGCGTCCTGTAGCCATGGTGTCGGAGAATTTTGCCCGCGAGTACTGGGGCGGCGAAGCCAATGCGCTGGGCAAGCACATTCGCGTGAGCACCAAGGACGACTGGCGGGAAATTGTCGGCGTTATCGGCGACCTGCACGATGACGGAATGAACAAGGATGCACCGACGATCGCCTATTGGCCGACCTTGATGAATCATTTTGAGAGCGACGATGTCAGTTTGCGGCGATGGGTCGCGTTTGCAATTCGTAGTCCGCGAGCGGGCTCGGAGAGCCTGATGAAGGATATTCGCCAGGCGGTGTGGGCCGTGGACGCCAACCTGCCCTTAACCGATGTGCGCACCGAGGAGTATTTCTACGCGAAGTCGATTTCGCGCACCTCGTTCACGCTGGTGATGCTGGGGATCGCGGCCGGCATTGCGCTGCTGCTGGGAGTGGTGGGCCTGTATGGCGTCATCGCGTATTCCGCATCGCAGCGTACACGCGAGATCGGGATACGGATCGCGCTGGGAGCGCAACGCAGCACCATTACCACCATGTTTGTGCGGCAGGGGCTGCTGCTGGCGGGGAGCGGCGTAGTGTGCGGGCTGCTGCTGGCGCTGGCGGCGACGCGGCTGCTGCGGTCCCTGCTTTTCCATGTAAGCCCCATGGATCCGGTGACGTATGGGTTGGCGTGCGCCGCGTTGTGCGGCGCGGCCGTGCTTGCAAGCTACATTCCTTCGCGGCGAACGGCGAGCGTTAATCCCGTGGAGGCGCTTCGGGCGGAATAAGGGAGCCCCGCCGGGCAGATGAGCGGGCTGTCGCGTGGAGGCTAGATTCGGGTATAACTGGCGTGCCTTGTTCGGGATGTGCTACTTTACCGGAAACCGGGGTTCAACGCGGCACGATGCGGTTGGCCGGGAAAGGGAATGCGATGCACGCGACTGCGAGTCTCGAAAAGCCTGCGGGTATATCCACATCTGCCGAGAAGACCGTTGTAGCCGCGCCTCCGCGCAACATCGCGGTGGATGCCTATCGCGGGCTGGTCATGCTGCTGATGATGGGCGAGGTGATGAGGTTCGCTGCGGTCGCTCGCGCCTACCCCGGCAGCCTCTTCTGGCGCGTCCTGGGCTTTAACCAGAGTCATGTGCCCTGGGCCGGAATGAGCCTCCACGACACCATCCAGCCCGGGTTCACATTTCTTGTCGGCGTCGCTCTACCGTACTCAATCGCCAGCCGTGCGCGCAAGGGCGAAAGTTTCGGAAGGCAGCTTGGACACGCCATCTGGCGAAGTCTCCTCCTGATCATAATCGGGTTCTTTCTGCGTTCCCTGGGCCGGCCACAGACCTACTTTACTTTTGAAGACACACTGACGCAGATCGGCCTCGGATACACGTTCGCGTTTTTGCTCTTCTACTGCAAGCCAAAATGGCAGTGGACCGCGTTCGGCGTGATCCTGTTTGGCTATTGGCTGGCATGGGCGCTCTACCCGGCGCCCGGGCCGGGTTTCGATTATGCCGCCGTGGGAGTCCGGCCGGGCTGGACACATAACTTCACCGGGTTTGCTTCGCACTGGAACATGAACAGCAACCTCGGCCAGGCGTTCGACCTGTGGTTTCTGAATCTATTTCCGCGGGATTCGCGGTTCCTTTTCAATGACGGCGGCTATCTGACGTTGAGCTTTATCCCCACGCTGGGGACGATGCTGCTGGGACTGCGGGCGGGCGAATGGTTTCGCGCCGCGGCTCCGAAGATTCCGGTGAAAAAATTCCTGATTGCCGGCGCCATTTTGATGGCGGCGGGCCTGCTTCTGCACTGGACCGGGATTTGCCCGATCGTGAAGCGCATCTGGACGCCGGCCTGGACGCTTTTCAGCGGCGGAGTCTGTTTCTGGTTCCTCGCGGCGTTCTCCTGGATCATCGATGTGAAGGGATATCGCAAGTGGGCGTTTCCGCTCGTGGTGGTGGGAATGAATTCCATCGCGGCGTATCTGATCGCGCACCTGTGGGAAGACTTCCTGATTACCAATCTGCACGTGAATTTCGGATATCAGATTTTTCGCATATTCGGAATGGGGCTGGAGCCGCTGATGCTCGGCATTACGGTGATGCTGCTCTACTGGTTCACGCTGTATTGGATGTACAAAAAGAAGCTGTTTCTGCGCATCTGAGGCGGCATTGCGGATCGACGAGCGGAATTGCGTGTGCCGCTGCGGCGAGTCAGCGATTAGCTGCTATGAGCGTGGGCTTCACTTTCACCTGCGGCACCCCATGGAGATGGCAGTCTGTGCACTTCACCCAGTGGATGTTGTGCGCGCTCGATCGATTGGCGAAGGTGGTATCCATCTTCTCCACCGCGATTCCGCAATGCGACATCTGAGGGTGGCAGGTGGCGCAGGAAGCGCGCGCATCCTCATTGTGGCCGCCATGACAGGACAAACAACTCAGGCCTTCATGCACTCCCATGGGGGTGCGGTCGTCGCCTGATCCTGCCTGCGGACCCCAGTGGTTGGAGGCTGCAACGCTGTTGGTGTCGGGTTGGCGCGGCGCGTGGCACTGATAGCAGATAGACTGGCGGGGGTCAGGGCTGATCTTGAGCCGGCGG
>DASXGD010000142.1:0-27428 GCA_036489245.1 Occallatibacter sp.
CAAAAAGCCGGAAATGATTATCACCGTTCCCTTGATGGGCTACAAATTCCAAATGTAATCCTCGGCAGCCGCGCTGACTCCTGTAACGGGATTTTCATGCAGCACTGGTACGGTGGTCTCCGGTTCTGCGAGCCCGCCCCCGCACGTCTTGAAAGCTTCGGTTTCGGGTTCGACCCCACCCAAGGAGCTTTCCCCATGATTGCTTTTCGACCATTTGCCTGTCGCAAGCGCTTCCGATTCGCGCCAGTCATCACAATCGGCGCCATTGCCGCATGCATTGCCACTTCCGCCCAGGAATTTCAGCCGGGTAACCTGGTGGTCAGCCGATCTGTATACAAAGGTCACGCCGAAACGGTCAAACCTGGCGAAGTCTTGCCTCCGGGATGTACTGGAAGCTTGTGCGCCGGAACAACCGGGGCAATCGCAGACGGAACCTACCCTTATGTCTTCAATAACGATGGGTATGACGGCAGTTTCGGGATCACCTCCCCCATCTATCTGGACGAGATCACTCCATTGGGGGCGGTGGTGCGCACGTTGCAGGTGCCCAACAACTTGCTTGAAGAGGTAGGCCAGGACAGCAACCAGATGGTGACCAGCTTCAGTTCCAAATCAGAGCTGGCGCTCCACCTCTCTACTGACGCCAACTATCTGACCTTCATGGGATATGTGGCCCCCGTGAACGCGATCGACGTTTCCAACTCAAACACGCCCGGAGCGGTGGATCCAACCAACCCCGTCGGCGAGAGTTACTACCGGGCCGTCGCAACCGTGGACCAACATGGGAAGTTCGCCTTTATTGAAACCAACGCTTACAGCGGAAACAACGGACGTGCTGTCATTCTCAGCAACTCCAACGGAGCTGAATCTTTCTACACCGCCGGGAATGCTGGGAACGGCGCCAATCCCCAGCCCGACGGCGTGATCCTCGGGGCCGGCGCGCAGATCATCATTCCGGCAACGGTGGGCGAGTACCAGCAGAATCCACGCAAGCCCACCCCGGTGGCGAGCTTCAACGTCACCGAGTTAGGCGCCAAGGCTGACAAGATCGGCAAGGACGATAACTTCCGCGGGTTGACGATCTTCAACCACGTGCTCTATTACACCAAGGGAAGCGGCAGCAACGGGGTCAACACAGTCTATTTTGTCGATACCACCGGCACGGCCTGCCCCAATGGTGTTGGGCTGCCTGCACCCGGCGCAGCATTGCCTGCCACACCGCTCACCTATGATCCAGGCGCGCTGCAGACCGTGGGGCTTCCTGACAATATGTGCATTCTGGCCGGCTTCCCCTCCAAGCCCAATAAGACTGTGACCGTGACCGCTTATCCGTTTTCCCTATGGTTCGCCGACGCCAACACCTTGTACGTTGCCGACGAGGGCGACGGAACCAATGCCTACGACAACGCCACAAACCTCTACACCGATGCGGCAATGCAAACCACGGCTGGACTCGAGAAGTGGGTCTTCGATTCGAGCAGCAGCACGTGGAAGCTTGCGTATACGTTGCAGAATGGTTTGAAACTGGGCGTCCCCTACGCGGTGAAAGGACTCCCGTCGGCGAACAATGCAGCGACGGGACTGCCCTGGACTCCGGCGACGGACGGATTGCGCAATTTTACGGGGATGGTCACGGATGACCGCAAGGCGGTGATCTGGGCCATCTCGTCCACTGTAAGCGGCAATGGCGATCAGGGCGCCGACCCCAACAAGCTATACATGATCGTCGACGACCTGAAAAACACCTCGGCTTCGGATGCGGCAAACGAGCGGTTCTGGGAAGTCCGCAGGGCCGGTTACAAGGAGGTGTTGCGCGGTATTTCCTTAGCCCCTGGTGCGCACCAGCGTTCGGATGATTAGAGTATTGAAAACCGTGAATCCGGGCCTGGATGACCAGGTCCGGGGTTCCTCGCTAAACGGTCATTGTCCGGGGCGGAGGTTTCGATTTCAGGAGTTTCCGAGCAAAGATCGCCGAATATCCCGGCCAAAGTTGACACACTCCGGGCGGAATAGGTCATGCTTTCTTTCGAAGGAGACCGCGCCTGCATGTGCGAACGATCCTCCCCCGCTCTGAGAGCAATCCTTGCGTGTAGCCCCTGCATCCATGAAACGAATGCCTTTGCTGCCCCATCGGCGGCCACGGCGAAGACCGCAGTCGAGGGGTACACACGATGAAGCCTCCGCACGGCCGCAACCGAGTTGTCATCGAGGAAGTCAAACCCCAGATCGATTCTGGCCGGCATCCCGTCTGCCGCATCGTGGGTGACGATGTTGTTGTGACGGCGGCCATTTTTGCCGATGGACACGATCACCTCGCCGCTCAGCTGCACTATCAGCGCAGTGCCGAACGACGTTGGCGGTCCACCCCGATGACCCCGGTTAACAACGATATCTGGACCGGTTCCTTCAAGGTCGATAAACTCGGCGCCTGGCGATTCACAATCCTCGGTTGGGTTGACCACTTTGTTACCTGGGAGAGCGAGCTCCGGAAGCGTCTTGCCGCCCAGGAGGATGCAACGCACAAGGCTGCGCCAGTGGAACCAGAACCGGTGCCGAGCACCAGCGGCGGGTGGACCGTCGGTACGGTGACCGGCGAGCAGAATATTCCCCTCGCATTTCGCACCGGCGCCATCCTGGTCAAAGAGGCTGCTTCACGCGCCCATGGAGGTGATGCCAGGCGCCTCCTCGATGTAGCCCGATCGTTGAACGAAAAAGCGGACCGCAACGATGCGTACTACGAATATCCGCTGGACGATGAAATTGTGGAATTAGTGCAGCGCTACCCTGACCAGACATTTGCCACTCGCCACGAACCCGAGTTGTCGGTGTGGGTCGATCGCGAACGCGCCGGCTTCTCCGCATGGTACGAGTTGTTTCCGCGGTCCACGTCGGCCGTGCGAGGTAAACACGGCACCTTTGCCGATGTCGAAAGGCAATTGCCGGAAATTGCTGCAATGGGCTTCGATATCGTCTATATGCCGCCCATTCATCCGATAGGCCGCGCCTTTCGCAAAGGCCCGGAAAACTCGACAACCGCGAACCCCGGCGATCCGGGCAGCCCTTGGGCCATTGGCGACAAGTCCGTCGCGCCCGTTGCGTCCGACGCCAACCGGATCAAGGAAGACGATGGCGGCCATAAGTCAATTCACCCCGAACTTGGAACTTATGCCGACTTCGATCATCTTGTAGCGGCCACCCGGGAACACGGAATGGAGATCGCGCTCGACATCGCCTTCCAATGTTCGCCGGACCATCCCTGGGTAACCGAGCATCCCACCTGGTTTAATATTCGCCCCGACGGGAGTATCCAGTACGCCGAGAATCCCCCCAAGAAATATCAGGATATTTACCCCCTCAACTTCGAGTCGCCCGATTGGCGCAGTCTCTGGGACGAGCTGTACTCAGTCTTTGAGTTCTGGATCAAGCGCGGCGTGAACGTCTTTCGCGTGGACAATCCCCACACCAAGGCATTGCCGTTCTGGGAATGGTGCCTGGGTGCTCTCCGCGCCAAGTATCCGGAAACCATCTATCTCGCCGAAGCATTTACCCGGCCGCATGTGATGTATTGGCTGGCCAAGGGCGGGTACACTCAATCCTACACTTACTTCACCTGGCGCAACTCGAAAGCGGAATTGCAGAGTTACCTCGAAGAGATCACGCGCCCGCCGGTCAGCGAGTTCTTCCGTCCCAACTTTTGGCCCAACACTCCCGACATACTGCATAAGGCTCTGCAGGACGGCGGTCGTCCGGCCTTCATGTTTCGCCTGGTTCTGGCCGCAACGCTCACCGCAAATTATGGAATCTATGGCCCGGCCTATGAACTGTGCGAGAACGCGCCGGCCAGGCCCGCGGCGGGTAAGACAGAGTCGGAAGAATACCTGATGAGCGAGAAATATGAGATTCGCCAGCGCGACCGCAACGCCCCCGGGTCGCTCGTACCCCTCATCGCGTTGATGAACAAGATTCGCCGCGCCCATCCGGCCCTGCAAAGGAATGAGTCCCTGCTGTTTCACCCGACCGATAACCCGAACCTGCTCACTTATTCCAAATCAACTCCCGATTTCAGCAACACCATTCTCGTAATAGTTAATCTCGATCCGTACAATCAACAGTCGGGCTGGACTGATCTCGACCTTCCCCGGCTGGGTTTGGCTCCCGGAACGGACTTCTATGTGGAAGACTTGTTGAATGGCCCCAGCTATACGTGGCACGGCCGCCGGAACTATGTAGTCCTGCGTCCTGGTATCCAGGCGGCGCACCTCTTCCGCATAGTGCGGGTGCCGTAAGACGAATGAATCCCCGTGGTGATATCCGGGTTAGGCACAATAACAAAGACCTGCCGAACCCCGGTGCCCAAATGGCGTTCGACCGCGGCCGGAAATCCGACTGTCGGGGTGCCGCCCGAAACTGTTCGCATCCAATTGTCTCGGAGAGGTGGAATTGAAGAAGCTCGCCAGCGCAATTGACCCGTTTTGGTATAAAGACGCAATTATCTACGAGCTGCACGTGCGCGCGTTCGCGGACTCGAACAACGATGGTATCGGCGATTTCCCGGGTCTCATGTCCCGCCTCGATTACCTCCAGGACCTGGGCGTCACCTGCCTCTGGGTGCTCCCCTTTTTCCCTTCGCCGCTGCGCGATGACGGTTACGACATCGCCAATTACACCGACGTGAATCCGTCTTACGGCACGCTGAACGACTTCAAAGCCTTTCTGGATGCCGCCCATCAGCGCGGGATGCAGGTGATGATCGAACTGGTCATCAATCACACCAGCGATCAGCATCCCTGGTTCAAGGCCGCGCGTCTGGCGCCTCCCGGTTCACCACAGCGCAACATGTATGTCTGGTCTGATACCGACCAGAGATACAGGGACGCGCGCATCATCTTTACCGATACCGAAAAGTCCAACTGGACCTGGGATGAAACCGCCCGCGCTTACTACTGGCATCGCTTCTTCTCCCATCAGCCCGATCTCAATTTCGATAATCCGATGGTCATCGAGGAAGTTCTCAAGGCCATGCGCTTCTGGCTCGACATGGGAGTGGATGCGCTGCGCATGGACGCGATTCCCTATCTTTGCGAGCGCGACACCACCAATTGCGAGAATCTGCCCGAGACCCACGCGGTCATCAAGACAATCCGCGCGGCTATCGATGCTGACTATGCAAATCGTCTCATTCTGGCCGAAGCCAACCAATGGCCGGCGGATGTGCGGCCCTACTTCGGCGATGGCGACGAGTGCCACATGGCCTTCCACTTCCCGCTCATGCCGCGCATCTACATGGCGCTCCGCCAGGAGGACCGGCTGCCCATCACCGATATCATGGCGCAGACGCCGCCGATTCCGGATAACTGCCAGTGGGGCCTGTTCCTGCGCAACCACGACGAACTTACTCTGGAAATGGTCACCGACGATGAGCGAGACTACATGTACTTCGCTTATTCGGCCGACCCGCGCATGCGCATCAACGTCGGCATCCGCCGCAGGCTTGCGCCTCTCGTGGACAACAACGCCCGCCGTATCGAGTTGCTGAACTCGCTGCTCCTCAGCTTTCCCGGCACCCCGATCCTTTACTACGGCGACGAAATCGGCATGGGCGACAACATCTACCTCGGCGACCGTAACGGTGTGCGCACCCCCATGCAATGGACCTCGGATCGCAATGCCGGCTTCTCCAAATGCGACCCTGCCCGGCTCTACTTTCCCGTGATCATGGATCCCATCTACGGCTACCAGGTGGTCAACGTCGAAGCCCAACTCAGCGATCAGTCGAGCTTGCTGCATTGGACGCGCAACATGATCGCCCTGCGCAAGCTGTTCCAGGTGTTTGGGCGCGGAACCCTTACCTTCCTCAATCCCGCCAACCGCAAGATCCTTGCCTACCTGCGTGACCTCGACAGGGGGGACGGAACTCACGAGACGATTCTGTGCGTGGCCAACTTGAGCCGATTCGCCCAGCCAGTCGCACTCGACCTGGCGCCGTTCGCTGGCATGGAGCCGGTGGAGATGCTGGGATATGTCTCGTTTCCCACCATCACAGAAGCGCCTTATTCCCTCAGCATTGCGCCCTACTCGTTTATCTGGCTCGAGCTTCAGCCGGCTGCGGTAAAGCCTGACCAATTCCCAGAACTTGCACTCGAGGTCCCTGGAGAGAACTCCGTGGAAGAGTTCGCGACCCTCGACCTTATGACCAAGGGCTGGGCTGGGTTCGTGGCTGGTCACGGCTTGGCGATCCTGGAAACGGCACTGCCGGCCTGGCTTCCACGGCAACGTTGGTTTGGCGCCAAAACCAAGAAAATTCAATCGATCAAGGTGCTCAGTTGGGCTGAATCGCAAGCTCCTGGAGCAGCCGGCACCACCATTCTGCCCAGTACGCCCTCGGTAAGCTCCATTCCGCCGGCGCTCTTCTATTTCGAAATCGGTTACGGCGATAACCTTTCCGATACCTATCAGGTGCCGCTCGCGTTCAGCGCCGGTACCGATGTGGAAGAACTCACCGCCCAACATCCCGAGAGCATCCTCGCAAGGATGCCGTCTCCGGCAGGGCCAGGAGTCCTTCACGAAGCTACCGCCCGCGAAGACTTCCGCCAGGGTTTGCTTGCGCTGATCGAGCGCAATGCCACGGTTGCGCTTTCCGTAACCCGGGTTGTGGACTTCGAAGTCGGGGCGACCCTGGAGGCCGCAACCAGCGGAAACACCGCCAGCGAAGCAATGACCAACGGTGAACCTGTCGAAGTACTGCATCACCCTGAATGGGCAACCTCAAATGCCGCTTCAGCCGGCGAAGTGCACTTGCGGCCGCACGAAGGCTTACCCCGTCTGGACCCCGGCCCGAATGCAGCCGACGCGCCCGTGCCCGCCGTTCCCAACGAATCCGTCCCGGCGGTCCCTGTTTCGGCTGCGGGTCTCCCGGTTGCGCCGGTTCCCATCAGCGCCCAGCCCGGCGAAGCGGCAACTCCCCCCCGGACCACCGCCCCGGCATCTTCCGCGCAGCGCAAGCAGCCCCGCGAGTCACCGTCGGCCGGCGATCCGGTTCCCGCGTCGGGAAGGCTCGACGCCCGTGCCTCCTCGGCGTTTGCGCGGTCCCGCGATGCCCATCGTCTGCCGGCCTCGATCGGGTCAGCCGAACAGTCCAATACTTCAATCCTCTATGGTCGAGAGCTCATCCTGAAGTTATTCCGCCGCCTGCAGACGGGTGAAAATCCGGACGTGGAGATCGGTCGGTTTCTCACTGAGGTCGCTCAGTTTCGGCGTATTGCTCCGTTTCTCGGGGAGATCACGATTACTCCTGCGACCGGCGAAAAGACCACAGTTGCCATGTTGCAAGGACTGGTTGCCAACCATGGGGATGGCTGGCAGTGGTTTCTCGATCAGCTTTCCGCCTTTTTCGAGTCCATCGTGTCGTTGCCCGCGCCCGGGGAAATGCCGACTCCGGGATTCATGGAACAGCGGGAGTCGCCACCGGAGGCGGTGAAATATGGGGCGACTGCGCTTGAGGCAGCGGCGCTCCTGGGGCGGCGCACCGCGGAAATGCACCTCGCTCTCGCCATCCACACTGATGATCCAGCCTTCGCTGCGGAACCGTTCACCACGGTGGACCAAAGCCGGGATGCGCGTCGAATCGAAGCCCAGATTATGTCCACCCTTGACGCTCTGAAAGGGAAGCTTCCAGCACTCGTGGACGTAGTTGCAGACGATGCCGCCCTGCTGGTTTCACGGCGGCGCGAACTAATCGCCCGGGCCCACGCCATCGAGTCGGGACCGGCGACAGGAAAGCGCATTCGCATTCACGGGGATTATCACCTCGGGCAGACGCTGCGCACGGGAACCGATCCGGCGTCAGGCGACTTTGTTTTGCTGGACTTCGAAGGCGAACCCGCGCGGCCGCTGATCGAACGCCGCCAAAAGCAGTCGCCCTTGAAAGATGTGGCAGGGATGGTGCGGTCGTTTTCTTATGCGGCACATTCCGGCGTCAATCATTTCCTCGCCGAGGGCAGCAGTGAAACCGCCCCCGAGACCTTGGCAGCCTGGGCGATGTTGTGGCAAAACTCCGTTGCTTCCGAGTTCCTAAAAGCTTACCGTGTTGCTATTGCCGCGAATCCTGACCTGCTTCCACCATCCGGGCAGGCGCAGACCCTGTACACGGCTTACCTGCTCGAAAAGGCACTCTATGAGTTGCTGTACGAACTCAATAACCGTCCCACGTGGCTTCGCATCCCCATCAGTGGCATCCTATCGATGTAGGGTGTAGCCCAGTAAATCTGCCGGGGCAGGCGCAGTTGGCCCCGAGCCCTTCCAATAGAATCGTTCTATCTCTATGGCGATCGCAGACCCCATCCCCGAGTTCTCGCGTCCTCCCACCCGGACCGGTTTCGCTCTGCTTGTGATGGTGGCTCCTTTGCCGGCCGCACAAATGGAGAGTCTTCTGGCCAAACTGGCGACGTCGTTTCCGCCCGACGACCTGCTCATCGCCATGCAAAACGAGATAGGCGCGGACGTCTACCTTCCCCTGCACATTACCAATGCCCCGCCCACGGCGTCGACCTGGACGCTGACCGCGACCGATTTTGTCAACGCTTACCAACTGGCCCAAAAACACGAAGCGCGCGCCATCCTGATGCTCGGACCGGATTCAGGGTCCCTCAGCGGCGCGGCCCTGAACGATCTCGCCAGCGCGGTCCTCACGGCATCGATCGATCTCGCCCTCCCGCACTATGATCTGCCCCCCCATGCCGGGCTGGTCAATTCGGCGATTCTCTATCCGCTCACGCGGGCTTTATTTGCCACCCGTGTCCGCTTTCCGCTGGCCATTGATCTCGGCTTGTCGCTGCGCATGGCGGAGAAACTCGCTGCCGCCGGCCAGCGATTTATGTCGCTCAACCAGAACGAAGCTCTGCTCTGGCCCGTTTCCGAGGCGATCGCAGCCGGCTTCGCCATTGAACAGTGCGACGTCGGAACCCGGGCCCTCCCGCAACCCTCCGATCCTGATATTCGCGCGATCCTTGGCCACGTCGCTGGCTCGCTCTTCTCCGACATCGAGGCCAAAGCCGCATTTTGGCAGCGGGCGCGCCGCCTGCCGCCGCCTCGGCCTTCGGTTCCCCAGCGGCACACAATCGAAGGCCATCCCGACATCATGCCTATGATCGATGGCTTTCGCCTCGCCTACAGCAACCTGCAGGAAATATGGTCGCTGGTGCTCCCCCCCAATACCCTCCTGGGGCTCAAGCGCTTATCGATCGTCGACGCCGCGTCGTTTCGCATGCCCGAAAACCTGTGGGCGCGCATCGTGTACGACTTTCTCATCGCATACCGCTTGCGGACCATTAACCGTGGGCACCTCCTGGGCGCGCTGATTCCGCTCTACCTCGCCTGGGTGGCGGGCCACATCAACATCACTGCCTCGGGCGCAGACTCAGAGCGGCACATCGAAGCGGTGGCCGCGGCTTTCGATGCCGACAAGCCTTACCTGGTCTCGCGCTGGCGCTGGCCAGACCGGTTTAACCCATGACTGCCCTGGGCGCTTCGCGGGTTTCGCTCATGTATGAAGTCATCCAATTCCGGATTCCATCAACAGAAGAGTCGATCCAGGAGTGAGTCCGATGCATACCATTCTTGCCATGATGCTCCAGTCGAAGTCCTCGCCCGTAACGCAGCCGATCTACCCCGATAACAGCACGATCCTGGGCCATATGTCTGACGCTTTGCATCAGTCCATTTACCGCGTCCTTTCCCTCCTCATAGCCATACTGCCCGGAATTCTGGCGTTCTTTGTCGCCCTCGCAATTTTCACACTGATCGGGATGGCCATATCCGGAGTGTTACGACGCGGTTTAACCTGGTTCAAATTCGACGATCGCCTGGCCCGGACGCGATTGGCTGCCGATTGGACGCCGTCAAGTTCCCCCACAGAGATAATCTCCCGCGGCTCCTTCTGGGCGTGCGTTCTTCTTGGTCTGATTGTCGGCGTGTCAGCCTTTGACGCGTCCTACGCGACTAGCACTCCGCTCCCAGTTTCACTGCTGCCCTATCTCACCCACGCTGTCGGGGCCATCCTGCTGCTGATTGCCGGTACCCTGATCGCGCGCTTCCTGGCTCGATCGGTTCTGATCAGCGCCGTTAATGCGCAACTGCAATATGCGCGCTTTCTTTCTCTTGGGGTCAAGTGGCTGGTCTTGGTGCTCACCGCGGCTATGGTGCTCGATCACCTGGAGATCGGAAGAGAGATAGTGGGATTGGCCTTCGGCATCCTGTTCGGCGGAATCGTGCTCACCCTCGCGCTGGCGGTGGGCCTCGGTTCCCGCGATATCGTCAGCCGCTCGCTGGAGAGCCATGTGGAACGGGAACGCAGCATGACTACGCCGCTTCCTCCCACCAATGGTCCGGGTGAGTCGTTCCGCCACTTCTGACGAAAGGAGTTTTGTTCCACATGGATGCCCGAACGCGAAAATGTGGCAAGGGACTTGTGTTCCATAACTCCCATCCGATTGCCGGTCTTGCTATAAGCAGCGACTAAGTTTTATCACTTAAGTTTGTGACCTTGGTCACGCGTGAAGCATTAGTAACCGATAAATTCGTTACTTCTAGTCTCGATTCGGGGTATACTCCAGCCAAATAGCACCCTTATTCAGCGACCACACAGAACCTACGGGAATGTGCGCCTGCTTACGTAGATGGCCAAGGGCCGTTTAGCCCTGACTGCGCGAACTTAGATCTATTTTGATGGAGTTCCTGATGAGTTGCCTTTGCTCTGATACACCTGTCTCCCACTCGTCGTGTGTTCAAAATCAAATAACCAGCCAAGAAACCGACTCCGCTGCGCAAGCGCCAACAACGCCCTCCAACCCGGTAAATCCACATCTGGTTCCTGGACTCACGAAAATCTCCGCGCGCCGAAACCGGCAACGGGTATGGGCCGGCGCAGCTTTGGCCCTGTCGGCTGCGGGCGTGTTCGCGCAGTCGACTACGTTTCCTGTCACAGCCGTCGGCACGGCTTCCGCGCAGGTCACGGTGACGGTCACGTCACCATCGGGAGGCGAGGTATCCAACGTTGAGGTCCTGACGATGGGTGCGCAAGGATTGGACTTTGCTGCCGGCAGCGGCCCATCTTGCCAGTCAAGAGAACTGAATGCCAATCAGACGTGTCAACAGTCTGTCGTCTTTACTCCCTCGTATCCTGGCATGCGCGTGGGCGCTATCGTGCTGGTGGGAGACGACAGGAAGATCATGGGCACGGCCTTCTTGTCCGGTATCGGGTCGGCAGGCCTTGGCGTCATGGTTCCCGGCAATGTGACCGCCGTCGCGGGCGTCTATCGTCAATGGACGTCAACGCGAGACAACATACTGGCTACTTCGGCGGACCTCGAAACACCTTCGGGCGTGGTGTTGGATGGCGCGGGCAACATGTACATTGCGGACGGAGGGCACAACAAGATTCGCATCGTGGCTTCCCCCGTCAGCCCGGCGACCTCGGGCATCATCCAGACCTTCGCTGGAAGCGGAGATGCGGGCTTCTCCGGCGACGGTGGTCCGGCGGCAGCTGCGAATTTGAATAGCCCCACTGGCTTAGCGTTGGATGGTGCGGGAAACCTGTACATCGCGGACACCGGCAACAACCGCATACGGAAAGTGACCCCCGCCGGGAGGATCAGCACGGTTGTTGGCAACGGTGTGGCTGGATACGCGGGCGACAACCAGCTTGCCGACACCGTAAACACGGAACTGAACCAGCCCCTCGGCGTCACCGTCGATTACGCGGGAAATCTCTACATCGCCGACACCAGCAACCAGAGCATCCGCAGGGTAGATGCGGTTACGGGCGTGATTACTACGGTAGCCGGGAACGGAGTTGCAAGCGGACTCAGTGACGGCAAGGGGACCTATTCAGGAGACAACGGGGCAGCAACCTCGGCAGGACTTAGCCTTCCTTATACCGTGGCGTTCGATGCGGCGGGCAATATGTTCATTCCCGACTCTGCCAACGATTGCGTGCGCCGTGTCGACGCCGTCACCCAGATCATCACGACAGTGGCCGGAATCGGCGGTCAGCCTGGATCTCCGGTCAGTGGAGCTTCCGCCGCGTCCGCGAAGTTGAACCAGCCCTCCGGTGTAGCGGTCGATGCAGCCGGAAACCTCTACATCGCGGACACACAGAATGCCGCCATCCGCAAGGTAAACTTCGCCACGGGAACCATTACCACCCTGATCGCAAATGCCTCCGGCAATGCGCTGAGTGCCAGCAACGCTCTGGCGGCGGTGCAGATTTATGCGCCCGTCGGAGTCTACCTCGACGGGGCCGGCGATTTCTTTTTCGCCGACCTCTATTACATGCTGGTGTCAAAGGTCGACGGCAGCCGCGGGGTACTGAATTTCACCGCGACCAAAGTTCAACTGGGGTCCGAATCGCCCAGTCCGCTTGTTCAGACGCTGGAGAACGACGGGAACGCCTCACTGACTCTTACGTCGTTGACAAACGATGCCAACGCAGTCATCGACGCGGTAACCACAAGCTGCAGCTTGACCTATCCGTTGGCGCAGGATACCGACTGCGCGATCGGCGCCTACTTTGCACCCTCGCTTGCCATCACCATTCCGGCTGGCGCAACCCAGCTTCAGGTCGAAGGCAATGTGGATGTGGCGGGTACGATGCCGGTCTCTCCGCTCGATGTAATTGTGGTCGGGGATGCGGTGCCGGTTAACGCAACGACACTAACATTGGTTTCGAGCCCCACCAGCCCCTCCACTTACGGACAGAATGTCACTTTCACGGCGACCGTTTCGTCGGGAGCAACACCCACCGGCAGCGCGGCCTTCACCATTGATGGAGTTGTCACCGTTAACGCGTCGGTCAATGTGAGTTCTGCCGGCAATAACTCCGCGGTGGCGAGTTATACCACGACCGCTCCGCTGGCAGTCGGCTCGCACACCGTTGTCGCTACGTTCACGAGTGCGAAGTCAGCCAACTTCCTTTCCAGCGACAGCACGGTAACCCAGGGAGTCAATGAAGCGACCGCTGTCGCAGTGACGTCGAGCGTGGGCAACACGACTGTCCTTGGGGCCAGCGTGACGTTTACCGCCAGGGTGGCCAGCGCCGGCGGCGGCGGAGTGACCCCCGATGGCACCGTCACCTTCCTTGACGGAGCAACTCCCATCGGCAGTCCGGTAGCCATCGACGGTACCGGCGCGGCCTCCGTTGCGACTGCCTCGCTCAGCAGCGGAACGCATCAGATTGTCGCTGTTTTTGGCGGCGATCCCAACACGTTCATTCTTGGCAGCAGGTCGGCGCCATTGAGCCTGGATGTACAGGGGACGTCGGCGGTCCAACTCAATTCGACGCCCAACCCGTCCATCTACGGCAGCTCGGTCACATTCGTTGCGACGGTTACTTCTAACAGCGGAGTGGCCGCCACCGGCACAGTGAAATTCCTCGACGGTACAACGCAAATTGGAACCGCGGTTCTCGCAGGCAATCCGGGAGCTACCTCGCTCGCGTTCTCAACGCTTACGGCCGGTTCTCATTCGATCAGCGCATCCTACCAGGGGGATCAAAACAATGGCCCGTCGTCGGCATCGATAGCCCAGACGGTGAACCTGACACCCACCGCCACGGCTGTGAGTGCGACGCCCGATCCGGGCATCGCCGGGAAAGCGGTAACCCTGACGGCGACCGTAACCGTGGCATCGGGCTCAGGAAAAACCACGGGGACAGTAACGTTCGCCGACGGTGCTGCGACTCTTGGAACCGCAAGCGTCGGCTCTGGCGGCACCGCATCGTTGAACAAGACCCTCGCCCCAGGGCCGCACGCCATCGTGGCCACCTACGGCGGCGATGGCAACAATAACGGCAGTGCCTCCGCACCCCTGGCTCTGCCCATCAACCTCGCTGCCACATCGGTGGCTCTCACTTCGAGTGCCTCGCCGGCCACGGTTTTATCGGCAGTCACCTTTACGGCCGTGGTCGCCGGCAACGGTGGAGTTCCGACCGGGACGGTCACCTTTGCGGTCGACGGAGCCGCGGCCAAAACGGCGACACTGGATGCCACCGGCAAGGTTTCCTTCAGCGATTCGAACATCACCGTCGGCAGTCATGCGATCACCGCGAGTTACGGCGGCGATGCCGATGACAACGGCAGCGTGTCCAATCCTCTTACCCAGGAAATGCATGCGATCGCCACGACTACCAGCCTCGGTACAGGCGCAACCGCCGGGCCGGCGCCGCAGACCGTTCTCATCGCGACGGTCGTTGGTGGCTCCGGTCCAACTCCAACCGGCACGGTTACATTCACGAACGGTTCGAATGTGATCGGAACCGCGACTCTGGATTCGACCGGTGTGGGAACACTGCTTCCTGACCTGGCGCCGGAAACTTATAACCTGACCGCAAACTATAGCGGCGACTCGCTTCACACCTCCTCTTCTTCCGCGGCAGTTAAGGTTTCGGGTATACCGACCGGCTTTGGAATTATGGTGAACCCGCCCACCATCACGATGGTTTCATCGCAGAATTCAACCGTGACGGTCAGTATTCAATCCAACAATGGCTATACCGACACGATCGGTTTCGGTTGTGGAACTCTGCCTGCCGGTGTGACCTGTCACTTCGCAGACGCGACCATGACTCTGAAGGCTGGCGCAACCCAGACGGTTCAACTGACCGTGGATACAAACGCTCCCCTGGGCGGAGGATCGACGGCCATGAATTCCGGAACGGGCGCAGGGCGGTTCTCGCTCGCCGGATTGTTCCTGCCTGCCGGGTTGCTGTTCGGCTGGGTGGGCTGGCGATTCCGGAAACGCAACTCCGTCCTGTTCGCCGCCATCCTCGCCCTGTTCCTGTCCGGAACTCTTATGGTGACGGGCTGCGGAGCGTCCTTCTCCCAGATGAAGGTGGCGCCCGGCACTTACACCATCCAGGTTACGGGAGTAGGTTCAAACAGCAACATAACCCACTATCAGAACGTTACCCTGACCATCACGAAGTGAGCGTGGCCGACCTTGTGTGGAATCAGCATCCGTCCGGCTGCAGATTCCACACAAAAACGAGAATCATAGAAACTTATCACGCTGCAGGAGATATATGAATTACTTCGATGGTCTGAATCTAAAGCGGGGCGGCCGGGGAAAAACTCCCCCGGTATTTTCGATTGGCCTTATCCTGTTTGCCCTCCTGGCGGCCCGCTGTGCATCGGGCCAGGTAGCAGAGTCAGCCAATATGGGCGGCCATTCGGTCTGGATTGGTACCGGCGTATCTGGTTACTACCTGGGATACGGAAGCGTAAAGAATCTTGGAGTAACCGGGTACATCAATGCCGATTCAATCCGGCGGCTTGGTTTTGAGGGCGAAGGGAGATGGCTCCAGTTCCATGAAACCAATGACATCAGTGCGGATACGTATCTTGGCGGTCCGCGCTACCATTTCAACTTCGGCAGATATCAACCTTATGTAAAGGGCCTGGCAGGCTTAGGATTGTTTAACTTCACCTATAACTATGCACATGGAAGTTACTTTGTCGTTGCTCCCGGAGGAGGGGTCGATTACCGGCTCGGTCCTCGATGGAGCGTGCGCGTTGATGGTGAATATCAATATTGGCCCCAATTTACCTTCGGGGCTATGTCTTCTGGTGGAGTAACTGTGGGCGTGAGATATCTCATTCTTAGATAGCTAAATATAGATTAAAAGTTAGACCGATAGAATTTGTACGGGGTGGTGGTATCGCAGTGGCTTCAGGGAACGAAGCCACTGCGATTGTTTTTCTGAAGGTTGCGATCGTCGCATCTGTTGGCTACAAATCGGGCAGGGCACGAACTGTTTGTGATTCGAGTCACGGCGGCAATTTCCGGCCTTGAATAGTCTCAGGAAAGCGCCTCCGGAACGGAAGTGCGCGAAAGGGACTTTCTTCATGGCTTATGTCGTAACCGATGCGTGCATCAAAGACTTTATCTGTGTGGCGGAATGTGCGACGGCGGCGATCGCGCCGGTGCAAGGCGACCCCCGCGCCGAAACGGTTTCCCAGGTATTCATCAACCCGGACGGGTGCATCGATTGCGGCAACTGCGCCGAATTATGCGCGCAGAATGCGATCTACCCCGAATCAGACCTGCCGGCCGAAAAGGCACAGTTCGCGCAAACAAACCGCGCCTACTTCCAGTAAGGCGACCTCATACCTGGTTATTGTTGCTCCGGTTTGGCGGGCGGCGCGGGATCGGGTGGCGGCGACACCGGTACATTTCCGGGTTGCGTCTGTACGGCAGCGGTCTGCCCCGAAGGCTGGCTTGAAGGGGCCACCAGCGTGACCGGCAGCGTGAGTGTCTGAACGATCCCCGGGTCATCGCGGAGTTTCAGGTAGAGCACGCCGTTGGCCGGGTGGGGAACGGCCAACTGGCCTCCGGTGAAATCGGGTGGGATCTCGGTGGCATTCGCGAAGTCCTCTGCCGAGGAGATGGACGCGGCGAGGAACAGGTTGCTGCCGGTCAACGTGCACGGCTTGGTGACCGCGTGCGTGCAGCGAAGCTCTTTGAATCCCGGCAGGCGCACCAAGGTGCCAAGCGGCATCCAGTCACCCGCGACCCCGTTAGCGGAAACAGCCCGTGCCCGCAGGGGACCAAAGGCCGAAGGGCCGAAGCGTGCCAGCGGTTCCACCATCCCCAGCGCCGTCTTGCTGTCCTCGAGCATGAGGCTTCCGTCGGCCAGGGAAAGAACGGTGCGGAAACTGCCGTCCGCCGCCGCCACTTCCACGCTTTGATTGCGGGGAAAACTCTGCGGGACCACCGATTTGAGGAAAAAGACCAGGCGCGCTCCCAGAGGGACGTCGTCGGGGCTGCCCATATGCACCGGGGAAGCCGTCGCCATCGAATCTTCCTGGGTTCCCTTGCTCAGCAGCGTGACTTGCGGGCGGGGAGGATTCACCGTCACGGGGACCTTCAACTGGCGTCCGTCGCGTAAGTGGACCGTCGCCGAATACGATTTCGAGGGATCGAGTTCCAGGGTGGAGCCTTCGGTGTTGAGCGTGAGCTGATCGAAATCCTGCACCCGGGCCAGGCCGGCGGGAGTCCACGTGACGCCGTTCAGCGTCGCCTTCGCGACCTCGTCCAGGCGCGTGCCTCTGAGGAGAGCCCCGTGGTCGCCGGAGCTCAGCGTAAGGTGCTCCAGCGAAGCGGCTTCTGCGTACGCATCGAGGTCCAGCGTGTCCGGCTTGTCAACCCCGAACTGGTGAATTTCGAGCAGAAATGTGCCCGGGGTGGCATCTTTCAACGGCACCGCAACTTCAAGCAGTTCAGGCTTCACCGTCTTCCATTTCAGCGGCTCCGCATTCGTGCCCTCTGGTTGGCGGAGCGCCACGTTGGAGACGCAAGTGGTATTGTCGCCCTTGACGTGCAGGGTGTCGTCGCGCCCCACGATCAAAGCCGATTGATCGTCGCTCGCAACGGCCCACTTTGACGGGCCGGCCGATATCAGGTGGAACCGGGGTCCGTCCCAGTCATCGAACCCCCACTTGCCCTGGACGACGCCCATCAACTCGCCCGGTGGCAGGGCGGGAAGGGGATTCTGCAAGATGAGTCCGCCTTTTGAGGATGCGCTGGATAATGGCAAATTCAAGGGACCTTGCCCGGTTTCAATGTGAAGCTGCAAATCATGAACCAGGTCCGTCCCAAAGACCAGCGGCGCGCCCTCAGCCGAGAAAACCAATCCTGGTTTCTGCGCACACGTCGCCTCCGTAGGATTGCTGGCGCGCAGCAGGGGTGGTTTGGAGGCGCCCACAGGGGGCAGCGCCACGACGACGACCGACTTGGGATCGCGAAACGATGGGGGAAGGTTCAGGCGCAGGTTGAGCGTGTCTTTGGTCGGCAGGGCCAGGGCAGGGATGTACTGGAAGTGTGCGGTATGCAGGGAGGAAAGAATCTTCGCGGTATCGACGATCGCCCCGACGTAGGGACTGAACTGTCCCGCCCCGGCGAGGGTCGAGTAACTCAACTGGTTCATCAGGTCGCCAGTCGTCCCGCTGGCCAGTTGCGAAACCAGCGATTGGACGTTGGCGTCGTCCAGGACCAGGCCGTCGGTATGCTGCGCCAGGCACGGCGCCTGCTGATCGGTGGGTTTGTCGAAGCACTGCTGGTCGACCCGGATCCCGAGCGAGCGCGCCGCCAGTTCGGCTCGTTCCTTCAGGGCCTTCGGATCGGTCGGCGTGGTGACCCGGACCTCGTTCAGATACGAGTCCAGCCGCATCCGATCCCAGCTGGCAGCCTGCAAATCCTGGGTGGCGCGTACAAAGGCGCCGGGGCGATCGTGCACGGCCTTGCGAAGGGTGCTGAAGTCTCCCCCGGTCTCGGGCACCAGGAAAACCAGCCCCTGCTGGGCCTCCTTCGGCACAGTCACGAAGACGCCCTCGTTGCGCGGTTCCCGCGCCCAGGTTTCTACGCGCGTGAACCAGTCGGCTGGCGGGGGATTGGTGGCCCCGCGCAGGAAGGCGACGACCAGGATGTAATGCGCCGATTGACTTTCGGGGAAATCGGGGTGAATCCAAAGACGATCGCCGGGAAGCAAATTGGGGACCTGGCTCACCGGAAGCGTGGCCTCGCCCCGCTTGACGTGTACATCAACTTTGGGTCCGGTCAAATCGAACGCCGGGCTGTCAGCCCATAATCGAGACACAGCCAGAACTAAAGTGAAACAAAGCGGCAAACTGCGGCGCATGCATCTATTGTACGAAGTTCGAATGCTGTGGCAAGCCGGAATACGGTGACCGGGCGCGGCCATCCGGAAGTACCGGAATCCATGCTAATTTAACACTGGATGCAAAAATTCTTATCGTCTATACTATGACGGGGATAGTTTCACTTTGAATAGGTAAAGCCTTCTCGACTCAGGGTAGGGGTCTCTTCTCGACAGAGGATTAGCGATTCGGCGTCGGTCAAACACCGGGGCCTTTTTTCACCTTACATTTACTCGGGAAAGCTGGCGGGTCGCGAGCGGTTGCAGACATGGGCGTGTCTGGTGCATGCGCGGTCCGTCGTTTACAGCAAGACCGTTAGGGAAGTCCTGAGCGTCGCTTGGTACACAGGCGCGGGACTCTATATGGGAGAAGAAAGCATGAAATCGACAAAAGCTGTAGCGAAGAATGTCGACATTAGCCATCTCAGTATTCCTGATGCAGAGGAAATTATTGAAGAAGCTCTGACTGAACTCTCTTTCTCCCAGGATCCCGGCTTGGCCCGCGCATTGCGGTTTCTTTCACCCCCGGGATATCAGGCCATTGTAGAGTTATGCAGCGAAAACGGCCGCAGCAAACGGCGTAACGCCACTGCCGAAGCATGGTCTCCAGAAGAGGATGAGGTGCGCATTTACTTTGAGCGCATCGACGACGGCGAGGCCGCGGCGCCGCGGCCGGTCCGCAACCTGGCCCGCTCTGCTATTGAGAATCGCGCTGAGACCGACGACGACAGCCAGGAGGCGATCATTCCCGCAGACCTGGATGCCCGGGTAAAGGAACTGTGTGCGGCATTGGCCGAAGCCGAACGCGGCGGGCACGCTTTTATCGCCCTCAAATGGTTCCGTGATTCGTTCCTGCCGCGCAAGGCGTTTCGCTGGAATCAGAATCCCGAGTCCCGCCAGTCCGTGCTTGCCGAAGCCATCCAGCGCGGAGTCGTTCTCACCAGCAAGATTGCCAACCCCAAGACTCCGGCATATCCAACCACGACCATACGCCTCAATCGCGCTGAAGCTGGCATCCCTGAGGAAGCGCAGCGGTTCCACCCGGTCCCCATTCAGGGAGATACACTGACTGCCGTCATTGAAGAAGAACGGGGGCCAATGTGAGCTGTTACTTCCTTGAAGCCACAGCTTTTGCCAAGTTGTTTGTACGCGAACCCGGTACCGACGCTCTGATTCGCCTCATGGAGACCGTCGAGGACAATCGGAAGCTGATCGCTGCCTCCACGCCGCTCGAGGTGTACGCGGCATTGCGGCGGCGCGAACGTGCCGGCGCCGTGACCAGCGAAGATGCCGCCGCTGCCCTCGAGGTGCTGCGCCTGGAAGCGGCCCGAACCGTACAAGAGCCGTTGAATCCGGCCGTGCTTGAATGCGCCCGGCAGCTTCTGGATCGTACCAGTTTGCGTTGGCCTGACGCCCTGCAGCTCGGCGCCGCGCTCGTGGCTCGCGAAATGTTCCACGGGACAGAGATCATCTTTGTCTCTGCATCGGCAACCCTGCTCGAGGCCGCCCGGGCCGAAGGCCTGCATATCATCAATCCCGCCGTGGAGCAACAAATCGCCGCGGAACAAGCCGAAGCGGTGTAAACCAAGTCCCACGGTTACCCAAGCGTCCCGTTTCTCAAGCCATGTAAGCGACCGCGTTTTGTTGAAGCGTGTGCGAATGGGGAAGCACGCGCCCGGGTAGTTGCAGAAGGGTATTGACCTGTTCGGCGGGCATGGGCCTGGCAAAAAGATAGCCCTGTCCGAAACGGCAGCCCATCTGGTGCAGGAGCTGGTACTGCTCGCTCGTCTCGATCCCTTCCGCCACCACGTCCATCCCCAGCACACGGGCAAGCTCAATAATGGTGCGGACGATCTGGAGTGGATGGTCGCCGTCCGTCATCCGGCCCACGAACGAACGATCGATCTTGAGAACGTCGATGGGAAACGAGTGGAGATAGCTGAGCGAGCTGTAGCCGGTGCCAAAGTCATCCATGGAGATGGCGACGCCCAGGGCGCGCAGGCCCTCGAGCACCTCCGTCGCAGTGTTCATGTTGGGGATGAGGCTGGATTCGGTCATTTCCAGCCCGAGCTGATGGCTCGAAGTTCCGGACTGCTGAAGCAAAGACTCGACATGGTCGGTGAGGCCCTCGCGCGAGAACTGCCGCGCGGACAGGTTGACGCAGACGCGGAGGGAGCCGTTTTCGGGATTCTCCCGCGTCCAAGCTTGAATCTGATTGCAGGCCTCGGCCAAACCCCAGTCGCCGATGGGAAGAATCAGCCCGCAATCCTCGGCCACCGGAATGAAGTCCACGGGCGACAGCAGCCCCCGCTCCGGATGTTGCCAGCGGATGAGAGCCTCGAGGCCGACGATGCGGAGCGATTTCAGCTCCACAACGGGCTGATAGTGGAGAACGAACTCTCGTCGGTCGATGGCCCGGCGCAGATCGGAATTTCGCGGCCAGGAGGGCGACGCCGGAACCTCACTGGCGGTTCGCGACGGGCGCGTGCGTTGGCGCTTCGAATCCGTTCGCAGCTTGTGCAGTTCGAGCTGGCTGCTGACCATCGTAGCGAGATTCTGAAGGGTGCGTAACTCGTTTTCCTGGAGCACGTCCCGGCTCTGACGGCGCAATATCGTCAGCATGCCCACGATGCTGCCATCGGCGTGGACCGGAGTGGCGGCGATAAAGACGACGTTTTGCGTTCGAAGATGAACCTTCTGGCGTTGGAACTGGGGATGCCGTCGAATATCGGCGATGACCAGCGGTCCATCCGCGGTCAGCACCATATCGAAGATGGAGTTTGCGCGGGGCAGTTCGCGAAGCGCCTCGCCGCAATGCGACTTCACCCAGACACGCGTCTCATCAGCGAACGCGATAATAGCCGAATCGGCCTCAAAGTAATCCGCGGCCAGCCGGGTGATCGCGTCGTAAGCCGGCTCCGCGGGGGTATCAAGGATTCCGATTGAATACAGTGCTGCGAGCCGGGAGCTTTCCCGGTCGCTCGGCTTGGTTTCCTCGATCAGAGCTTCTGGCATGTCTCTCTCCGGCCCGCCGGGAATTGTGAAGCAGGGAACTCGGTCCCATGCAACAAACCCCGCATCAAGAGATATCGGAGCGAAACCCATACACATTAAGTTACCGATGGTCCTGCTCTAAAGTAACGAGGCGCCCGAATGGTTCTCAAGTTGCCCCACGAAACTGCACGATCCCCGGCCGACCTCTCGCAGTCGCATGGAGCACTGCCTAGGGTGCGTGAGGCTTGGCGGACTGGCCAGCCTGTCCCGTTTCCGTCCACAGGAAAGCCAGTTCGTCGGCGTCGTCCTGGATCTTCTGGTCCACGCTGACCCCTGCCGAGTGACCCCCGGCCAGGCTGTAGTGGAGCAGAATAGGCCGCCCGCTCGAAGATGCCGCCTGCAGCAGCGGGGTCATCTTCCGCGCGTGCAGCGGATCGACGCGCGTATCGCTGTCGCCGGTAAAGAACATCACGGCCGGATAGGCGGTGTCCGCTTTGACATTCTGGTACGGCGAGTATTTCAGCAGGTAGGGGAACTGCTTTTCGTTCTCTGCCGATCCATATTCGGTCGTCCAGTAGCGGCCGACGAGAAACTTCTGGTAGCGCAGCATATCGAGCAGCGGGTAGCCGCACCACACCGCGGAAAACAGTTCAGGATGCTGGACGATCGAGGCGCCCATGAGCAGGCCGCCGTTGGAACGGCCCCGGATGGCGAAGTGCGCCGGCGAAGTGTACTTGCTGTCGATCAGGTATCGGGCGGCCGCAAACCAGTCATCGAACACGTTCTGCTTCTTCTCGAACATGCCCTGCTGGTGCCAGTGCTCTCCGTATTCGTCGCCTCCGCGGAGGTTGGGCATGGCGAACCATCCGCCCTCCTGGATCCACCATGCGTAGGCCGGATTCCATGTGGGGGTCATGCTCACTTGAAAGCCGCCGTAGCCGGTCATCAGGAGGCGCTCGGTGCCGTCCTGCTTCAGTCCTTTTTTGCCGGCGATGAACATGGGGACCTGGGTGCCGTCTTTGGATTTGAAAAAGACCTGCTTCAATTCATACTGGCTGGTGTCAAAGTCGATCTTGGGCTGGAAGAAGATCTCCCGCTTCCCCGTGGTGGTATCGAGCCTGTAGATGGTCCAGGGCCGGATAAACGACTCGAAGCTGAAGTATCCGTACCGATTCGTGGTCCGTCCCGCCATGGCCGAAGCTGAACCGATCTCGTCGTAATCGATCTTCCCGGCCGGTTTCCCGTCGAGTGCGAATACAGTGGTGTCGGTCTTCACATCTTTGAGGCGGTTGACATAGAGCTTGCCGCCCACGATGGACCAGTCCTCGATCACATCCGGCCCTTCCGGCACGATGGTCTTCCAGGCATCGGGCAATACCCCGGGATCGGCGGCCAGGATTTTTCCATTGGGCGCGTTGTAGTCGGTTTTCGTCACCCATGTGCCTTTGGCATAGATGGTTCGAAAATGGGAGTCCAGGCCCCAGACCAGCACTTCGAAGGGCGAACCCGGCCTGGTCAAATCGCGGAAGACGATGTCTACCCGGCGGGCGGGTACGCCGCGATCGATTTGAATGACGAGGTAGCGCCCGTCGTCGGTAATGGTGGGTCCGAACAGGTCGATGGGGCCGAGGGGTTCGCCGCGGAATTCGCGGCCGAAGATGAGAACGTCCTTGGACGGCCGTGTCCCCAGCACGTGCTGGAACAGGAGGGTTCCGTCCTTATTGTTGCGCGCGTAGTAGAGGCTCTTGCCGTCGGGGGCGAACACGCTTCCGAAATAACGTGCGGCGGGAAGTTCATCCTCCAGCGTCTTTTTGGTCTTGACCTCGAACAGGTGAATGCTGTGCTCGTCCGCGCCGCCCTGCTTGAGGCCGTAGGCGATGAGCGAGCCGTCGCGCGAGACGTCCTCGAGCTGCACTGATGTGTTGGTATCGCGGCTGATGGTCGCAGGGTCGATCAAGCGCTCATCTTTCCCGGTCCACCCATGGCGGACATAGATAGAGAACTGCTGTTCGCCGGAGTGGCGCCGCTCGAAGAAGTAGCTGCCCGCCCGCTCGCGGGGAGCGCCGGTCACTGTGACGTTTTCGAGGGGGTCGAGGTCGTCCGCAATCTGGGGCCGGATCTTGGCCTGCTTCAAATAGCGCGTCGTATAGGCATTTTGCGCGTCGATGAATTCGCGGGTCTGGGCGCTTTTGGCGTCCTCAAGCCAGCGATAGCTGTCGGTGATCTTGGTGTCGAAATAATCGTCGGTGACGGGATCGGTCTGCACTGGCGGCGGCGCCGGCAGAGTGATGCCGTCCCGGCCATGGATGGTCTGTGCCTGTGCCGTTCCCATCACACCCAAACAGAAGGCGACGCCTAAAGCGAGCGTAATCTTCATGTATTTCCCCCGCTAACATCCTAAATAGACGCCCTGGTTGACCGGGTCCGCATTGACAGGCAGGTTCGAGGGGCTTTAGAAAACGGACGAGCCAACTCCATTCCCAGTAGAATCAATATAAGTGGACAGTTCACATTCAACTGAACCTTTGCGGAGTCCGCAATCGCGGTGGGCCCGCGCCCTGGGAGCGCTGCGGCCTTCGCACGCCCACTCGGCGTTTACGGCGACGGTGGTGTTGATGGCCTCCACGCTTCTTTCCCGCATCATCGGGCTGGTTCGGGTCAAGTACATCGTGTGGCTGTTCGGGCGCGGCACGAGCGCCGATGCGTTAAACGGCGCCTTCGTGCTCCCCGACATGATTTCGTATTTCCTGGTGGGCGGGGCCGGCTCGATCGCGTTCGTTACGATTCTCACCCAGTACCGGGATTCGGGCCGCGAGGAAGAAGGCCGGCGTTCCCTCTCGGTGATCCTCACCACCATGTACCTGGTGCTGGGGACGGCGATTGTGATCGCGGAGATCTTTGCCCCGTGGTACATCCACTGGTGGTTTAACGGTTTTGACGCGCAAAAGGCCGCGCTGTGCGTAAAGCTCACGCGCATTCTTCTGCCGGCGCAGTTGTTCTTCTTTGCCGGAGGCGTGTTCGGCGCGGTGCTGCTGGTGCGCAAGCAGTTCAACGTGCAGGCGGTGGCGCCGCTGATCTACAACTTAGGCACAATTGTCGGTGGCCTGCTGCTGGTCAAGCGCCTGGGCGTGTCTTCTTTAGCTATTGGCACCACGGTCGGGGCATTTTTCGGTCCGTTCCTTCTCAACTGGTATTTCGCGCGCCGTGCGGGGACGCACTACAGGCCCATGCTTGACTGGCGCGATCCGGGACTGCGCGCCTGGATTCGCTT
This sequence comes from Occallatibacter sp., assembly GCA_036489245.1. GTDB lineage: Bacteria > Acidobacteriota > Terriglobia > Terriglobales > Acidobacteriaceae > Telmatobacter. Next base: position 24,972 of record DASXGD010000142.1, read on the forward strand.
GTCTCTGCCGCTGATTATTGGGGTTTCGCTGGTAACCGCGGATAACTGGATCATCGCCCACTTCGCGTCGACGACCAGCGGCGCGGTCTCCATGCTGAACTATGCCAAGCAGCTGTTTATGGCGCCGATGTCGGTGCTGGCGCAGGCGGCAGGGGCCGCTTCGATGCCCTTCTTTGCCAGCCTGTGGGCCCAGGGAAAGCGCTTCGAGTTTGCCACCCGGGTGGCCGATTCGGTATCCCGCGTCGCCTGCCTCGGACTGCTCGCCGCCTCGGCGATGGTTGCGCTCGGCATCCCCCTGGTTGATTTGATCTTCGTGGGCGGCCGCTTTTCCCCAGCCGACGCGCGGGAGTGCGCCGCCTACTTCACGGTCTTTTCGATTTCCATGTTCCTGTGGTCGGGACAGGCCATTTACGCGCGCGCGTTTTATGCCGCGGGCAACACCTTCGCGCCCATGGCCGCGGGAACTGTTATCACCATGGTTTCGCTCCCCCTCTATGCCACGCTCTATCGCTGGAACGGGGCCATGGGGCTGGCGATCGCTTCCGATATCGGCATCGCCATCCAGACCGTGACCATCGCCATCATGCTCCACGAGAAGCAGATGGTATCGGTTGCCAGCCTGGACTTTGCCGAAATCGGTCGTTGCGCCCTGGCGGCGCTGACCAGCGGGGCCGTGGTTTGGGCCATTTTCTCCGGCTTGCTCGGGGTGTTCTGGCGGGCCAAGGGCTGCGACCTCGCGGCTTCGAGCCGCTGGGTCGATCTGGCCATCCTGCTCCTCGGAACCGGGCTCTGGCTGGGAATTGCCAAATGGGTGCTCGAAAAATCCGGCTCGGCCCTGCCCCGGGTCGCCATGAAGAGGCTGAGGCTCGGCTGACGAGGCTGCGGAAGAAAGCCGGCCTGGCTGGCGGATGCCTAGCTCGGGGCCCCTTCTAGCTCCGCCTCGATGGCCGCAACGAGCGCCGGATCGGATGGCTTGGTATCAGGTGTGAAACGAGCCACCACCTCGCCCCAACGGTTCACCAGAAATTTCTCGAAGTTCCACAGGATCTCCGGCTCCGCATTGGGCGAGATGCCGTACTTCCGCAGATCGTCCGCAAAGGGAGCTTTGCCGGTGCTCACCGCCGTGGGCTGGGCCTTGATCAGCATTGCATACAAGGGATGCTTCTCGGCGCCCACCACCGTGATCTTGTCGAACATGGGAAAATCCACGCCGAAGCTCGTCGTGCAGAAGGCTTGAATCTCCTCGCTGGTCCCCGGCTCCTGGCCCGCAAAATCGTTGGCTGGAAATCCGGCGATCACAAACCCACTGTCGCGATATTTCCGGTAGAGCTCCTCCAACCCCTCGTACTGCGGTGTAAGCCCGCACTTCGATGCCACGTTGACCACCAGGACAACCTTGCCCTTGTACTCGGCTAGGGACGATTCCGCACCCGTAATCCTGCGCACCGGGATGTCGTAGATCGCTGCGCTCATCATTCTTCTCCTGTAGGACTGGTTGGATGATTCAGACTGCCGGCTGGGCTCAGCCCGTCGACCCGGCTTTCAGGCAAGTAATTGTTTCGCGACCCGAACGTAGAGCTCGACGGCTTCGAACAGTTCCGCCTTGGCCAGCTTTTCATAGGGCGTGTGGGCTACGTGAATGTTCCCCGGCCCCAGCAGTAGCGGCTCGCCCCAGTTGCGCAGTTTGGGAATGTCGGTGGTGAATTTGGCGATCATGGTGGGCAGGCCTTCGATCGCGCGCAGCCGCACAAACGGGATCTCCAGTGTGAAATCGACCTCGGCCAGGCCCGCGGCAGCCTCCAGGATGGCGGCGCGGATCGGCCCCGAGTCGCCCACCAGCCGGATCAGCACCTGGGCCTCTGCCTTGTCGGCGATCACGTTGGGCGCATGCCCGCCGTTGATCAGCCCAACGTTCAGCGTCGATGGCCCCACATCCTCGGTCGATGGCAGCTCCATCGCGAGCAGCTTTGCCATCACCTCAATCAGCTTGTGAATGGCGCTGTCGCCAAGTTCCGGATAGGCCGAGTGGCCCATCTTGCCGGTCGCTTTGAACACGGCCCGCAGGGCTCCCTTGGACGCCAGCGCCAGGCGATTGTCGGTCGGTTCGCCGTTCACCAGGAACCGGCTGCCCCGCGGAGTCTCGTTGGCCACGATTGCTCCCGCGGAATCCCGCTCTTCTCCCGACACAAACAGCAATCCAATCCGAAAGCCCTCCGCCCGCAGGATATTGGCGGCTGCGCACTGGGCCGCAATGATCCCCTTGGCATCGGACACCCCCCGGCCATACATGAACTCCGCATCCTCGCTGAACGGAATATGCGGAGGGACCGTGTCCAGGTGCGTCGAAAACACCAGATCCGGCTGTTGCCCCCTGGTTCCCGCATAAACGTTCCAGCGATCCCCGGCGGTGCGGCTCTCGGGCGGCTGCGGTACCGGAGTCTTTTCTACCTCCCAGCC
>DASXGD010000169.1:0-4858 GCA_036489245.1 Occallatibacter sp.
ATCAACAGCATAGCCCCACCCTCCTATGAAGAGGTCGCGAATCGGCTCCAGATCAGCGCGGGCGGGGTCAAGACACTGATCCATCGGTTGCGAAAGCGGTACACCGCACTGCTGCGCGAGGAAGTCGGCCGGACGGTGTCAGATCCGGCAGAAATCGACGAGGAAATCCATGCGCTCTGCGAGGCCTTAATCGCATCCGAAGGACGGTTAGCTCCATGAAAACGGAGCTCCGACGCGCATGCCCGAACTGTGGCAATGAGTTTTCCGGAGCGATGGGGGTCACTTACAAAGCGGTCGCGAAACCTGACCTCCTCGCTGCCATCCATTCGCGTCTCGAACGCGCCGTCCAGTAGGCCACCTAACTTCGATTTTGCCAGTGGCGCTGGGCCTTTCGTTCCATTGCCGTTCGATTGGATCTGACGTATTCCGTTCGTCGCCAGTACCTACTTCCTGGCGTCAAATATGAAGCAAAGAGAACTCATTTGCGCGACGATCGGCGCGGCGAACACCCGGAATACAGGCGGTAGGGAAGCCACTCAAAAAATGTACCGAGGCTTGGAAACGGAAAAAGGGAACTGGATTGCAAGGTCGACGATCGCTCTGAACGCCCTGGCGGCGTTCAGCGTCGGAATGCTTTCTGCCGCCATTCATCCGGCGAAGGGGGGCGACGCTTCTCCAGTGGTGCAAATCCCCCAAGACGAGGCGCCACACCATGATGCAACCGAATGGTGGTACTTCAGCGGGCACCTGCGAGGATTCGACATCTTCGGTAAGCCGCACTCGTATGGCTACGAGCTTGTATTTTTCCAGTTCAATTTCCCGAACCAGCCTCAGCCGATCTACCAAGGCAATATGGCCATTACCGATCTGACCGGAGGCAGTTTCCACTATGAGCAGAAGATCATGGCACAGCCCATCCCTGACGAGAAGAACAGGTTCAGTTTGAAAATCTCTTCCTGGCGCATGGAGGGAAGTAGCGGTGCCGACTCGCTGGCTGCTAAGTTCTCCGACGGCAGCTATGGCATCAGGCTCCAACAGACCTCACTGGAGCCAGTCGTGCTGCATGGCGAAAATGGACTGATCCCTTACGGGCCTTTTGGAACTTCCTTTTACTACTCGTGGACGAAATTATGGACTTTTGGCACGGTGCTGGATCACGGCGTGCCAGTCGAGGTAATCGGCGAGTCGTGGATGGACCATCAGTGGTATAATCCCTTGGGTCTGGGCGGGTGGACCTGGTTCAGCATCCAGCTTTCCAACAACACACAGTACATGCTGTACTTTATCCGCAACGGCCAGAATCAGCTTGCCCAGGTGGTCGCCACTCATGTCAAAAACGGCCGTACTGTCAACTTGTCGCCGAGTTCGGTATCCGAGACGGCAATCGGCTCATGGAGGAGTCCTGTTACCGGTATCACTTATCCCTCGGGATGGACGGTTACCGTGCCGGGCGGGGTTCTGGAGGTCACCCCATTGCAAAAGGATCAGGAGCTGGTCGTCGCTGCAACGCTTGCCGGCGCATACTGGGAGGGTGATTCGACTGTGACGGGCGTCATCGACGGAAGACCGGTTAGGGGCGTGAGTTACGCAGAGGTCGCACCCGTGCCTGTCCCTGGAGGTACCCCTTTGCCCCCGGTTGTTGCTACGAGCGCCCAGCCCTGAGTTTCTCCGGCCATACCGTTTGGCAGCGAGTTCGCGTTCGTCGATTGCAAAGCACCCCAAAACCTGAAGTCCAGTTTGAATCCTGGATACATGATCGCCAGCCGCGCCCTCGAAGATGTGAGCAGGATCAGAAGTCGAGCACGCTTGCAATTGGGATCTTTGCTTAGAAGCTGCGAAATTAATCCCACAACAGATTCCTCCGCAGCTGGGCAAATACATTGTTTTTGCCGGAATCTGTCAACGACCTTTAACGGCGATCTTCGGCGGCCTGTCGTAAGCCTGTACAATCTGCAGCATGAGTTCTTAGTCCCTAGACCGTCGCGGGCGCGGGCACGCGGTTTCGCAGCTCGTCTACCAGTACGCGCTTGTTTTCCGAGTAATCCACGGGCACCGTGACCAGATAGACGCCTCCCGCTTTGAATGCGGTTTCCAGCGCGGGCACCAGTCCATCGACGGTCTCCACGCGCGAGCCTTTCGCGCCATAGGACTCCGCATACCTCACGAAGTCCGGGTTGCCGAAACTCAGTCCCCAATCGGGGAACTCGTCCACCGCCTGCTTCCAGCGGATCATCCCGTAGGCGTTGTCCTGCACGATGAGCACCACCAGCTTCAAACCCAGCCGCACCGCCGTCTCCAGCTCCTGGGAGTTCATCATAAAGCCGCCGTCGCCGCACACGGCCAACACGCGCCGTTCAGGATAGAGCATCGAAGCCGCCATCGCCGAGGGCAGCCCTGCGCCCATGGTCGCCAAGGCGTTGTCGAGTAACAGCGTGTTCGCCACCCGCGTGCGGTAGTTACGCGCAAACCAGATCTTGTACATGCCATTGTCGAGGCAAACGATTCCGTCTTCCGGCATGACTTCCCGAACGTCGTGGACGATGCGCTGGGGTGTCAGGGGGAAACGGCTCTCGGTGGCCCGGTCGGCCAGATGCGCGAGGATCTCCTCGCGAAGCGGCAAGAGCGCCGTGGCGTTCTTCAGCTTACCCTCCAGCCGGCTTGCTAACAGCGCGAGGCTCAATCCCACATCGCCGACCACCTCGGCTTGTGGCGCAAAGACCTCCTCCACCGTCGCCGGCACATAGCCGATATGGATCACCTGAGGTCCGCCGGGACCCATGAGGAAGGGGGGCTTCTCGACCGTATCATGGCCGATGGAGAGAATCAGGTCGGCCTTATCTATTGCCTTGTGCACATAATCGCGCTCGGAGAGCGCCGCCGTTCCCATGTAAAGGTTCGACCCACCGGCCACTGCGCCCTTGCCCATCTGGGTATTGAAAAACGGCATTCGCACGCTCCGTACGAAGTTTGACAGCGCATCTTCCAGCCGCGGCCGGCTCGCCGCCGCTCCCAACATGATCAGCGGCCGCTCTGCATCCAGGATCATCGCCGCCGCACGGTCCAACGCCGCCGGATTGGCAACGGGAATTTCGATCGGATGCAGCGCCACGGGCGGCAGGTCCAGCGCCTCCTCCGCGGCGATGTCCTCCGGCAGCTCAAGGTGTACGGGTCCCGGCCGCTCTTGCTCTGCAACCCTGAAGGCTTCGCGGACGATTGACGGGATCGTCCTCGTGCTGACAATCTGTCGCGCCATCTTTGTCAACGGCCTCATGCTCGAGACTACGTCCACGATCTGGAACCGGCCCTGTTTCCTGCTGAGGATCCCTTTCTGCCCAGTGATCAGGATCATCGGCATAGCGCCCAGAAGCGCATAGGCAGCACCGGTAGAAAAGTTCAGCGCCCCCGGCCCGAGCGTGCTAAGACATACGCCGGGCTTGCCCGTCAGCCGCCCGTAAGTCGCCGCCATGAACGCTGCCGCCTGCTCGTGTCGCGTCACCACGAATTTGATCTTCGAGCTGCGTAGTGACTCCAGGACGTCCAGGTTTTCTTCTCCCGGAACTCCGAAGATTCGCTCGACGGCTTCGTTCTCCAGCGCCGCGACCAGCAGGTCAGATCCCTTACTCATTGGAAATCTCCCGGATGTGGCCAACTAAGTTCGAAAAGCTCTTCTGCATGCTGTTTCTCTTAATAATCCTTATTACACCATAAGTAGCATAGGCTTCCAGCCTGTACCCAGCGGCCACTGGCCGTGGCCTTGTGAAATCAGCGGTATTATTTTCTGTGTTGAGTACTTTCGCTTGGTGGTGGGTCGATAAGGCTTCCGGCCATTTGTATTTCAAGTGAATGGCTGCGCGTTTGGGACGCAATCGTCAGGCTAATGTTTTCCTGCCTCGCTGTCGTCATCGCACTCGAGGCCACCAATGACATGATATCGTTGCGCGTGAGCGATGACGGGATTGGATTCGATCCAATCCGGTCCGCAGGGAGAGGGATGGGATTAAATATTATGCACTATCGCGCACGACTGATCGACGGAACATTGGAGGTCCAGCCGAACTCTCCCTCGGGCACGATAGACGCCTGCACTATTCAGCCCAGGCTGTCGTCTTTTTGCAATCGCCGACCGCGACACCCACGACTTGGCTCAGCGCTTGTCGTACTCGTTGTGGCGGCGCCACCAGAGGCCCTCGTTCTCGTTGCGCCCCTTAGGGGCGCGGTCGAGCCACTGATACATGCCCCAGAGGCCGTCCAGTCCGCGCGCATAGGTGGAATAGGTGTGGTAGACGATGCCGTCCTCGAGCACGAACGCGCTCATGCCCGGCCTCTCGCGCGAGTACGTGGGCGCGTCGGTTCCGACCATGGCCGCGTTCTGGGCGACAGGCTCCGGGACCTGTGTCGCGTCCATGGCGTGGCCGCCGCGGTCGTAATTGTATTCGATGCCTCCCTCGCGCTGTTGCTCCTCGGTGAACGAGACGTTGAAGTCGAAGTTGAAGTCGCTGCCGAGCGAGGACGCCCAGGGAAACGTCCACCCCATCCGCCGCTTGTACGCCTGCAGCTTCGCCAGCGGCGCCCGCGACACCGCCGAAAGCGTAACGTCGTGGTTCGCCAGGTGGACGACGAAGCCGTCGAAACCGTCCGCGATCGTCGAGCAGGTCGCACACCCCGCCGTATAGTCGGGCCCGAACATGAAGTGGTAGACGAGGAGCTGCGAGCGCCCTCTGAAGAGGTCTGCCTGCGAGGCGCTCCCCTCGTCGGTCTCGAATCGATACGCCTTGTCGACCCGGACCCACGGCAGCTCCTGCCGCCGCTGCGCCAGCTCGTCGCTCCGCCGCGTCAGCTCCTTCTCCGCCGCGAGCAG